>JASFTE010000443.1:0-4839 GCA_050114035.1 Armatimonadota bacterium
GGAGGCCGTACTTCTTCGGGACCTCGAAGTCGGTGGCGGTGCCGGGCTTGTAGCCGGCAACCTGGATCATGTTGATGCAGTAGTCGGCGCCGTCGAGGGCGCGCTCGGCGTCGTCGGTGGCCTCGATGGTGGGGTTGACGTCAAGCGCCTCGGCGAGCTTGTTTGCCATGCGCTCGGAGGTCTGCAGCCGCGCCTCGTCGATGTCCATGAGGCTGACGTTGCAGTCGCTCAGCTCGGGGAACTGCAGGATGTCGCCGAGCAGGTTCTTGGCGAACACGGCACTGCCGGCGCCGATCATGCTTATCTTGGGCATTGCGCTATGCTCCCTGTACGGTGGTGCTCGTACTTCCGAGCGTGAGGCTTCGACGCGGGAGCGTTGTTTCCTCTGCCGGGCGGCCAGCGGCACACCGGGGTCGGACCCGATAGAGAGGTCTTCGTATCAGATGGCGCCGGGCAACACGAGGTGCGCTCTGCGATAATCAATCTATGAGGTCTGACCCCAGTCCGCGAGTCTCTTGACGAGCTGCGTCATGCGGGCGGGGGCGTCGGGGCGCGTGTACTCGATGGACAGGTACCCGTCGTAGCCCTCGTCGGCCAAGGTGCGGACGATCTCGCGGGTGGGCACCAGGCCGTCGCCGATGAGTATGGCCTCGTAGCGTTGGCCGGAGAGCGAGCCGGACGTCTTTGCGGACCGGGGCGAGGCGTGCCGCCAGTCCTTCAGATGCACGTGGACGATCCACGGGAGCAGGGCGTGGAGGGCGCCGAGGGGGTCCTCGTCGGCGAGGAGGAAGTTGCCCGAATCGTAGGTGAGCATCAGGTCCGGTGCGCGCTCCTTGAACCCGCGCAGATGCTCGACTCTCCCGCGCAGCGCCGCCATGCCGCCGTGGTTCTCCGTGGTGACGATCACGCCGTAGGGCCTGGCGCGCCCGCACAGCAGAGCCATCCCCCGGGCCATGCTGGCCCGGATGTCCTCGTAGTCCCAGCCGTCCTTGCGGCCGCCGGGTGAGAGCATCAGCAGGTTGCAGCCGAGCGACAGCGCCACTTCCATGCGCTCGACGGCGGCGTCCACCGCCTGCTGCATCGCCGCCTCGTCGCTGTGGACGAAGTCGCAGGGGAGGCACAGGGAGCTCATCGCCAGTCCCGCGTCTGAGATCCGGGCCGCCAGCTCGTCCACCGGCCCGAGCCGCGTGTGGCGGTCCATGAGCTCGATGCCGTCGGCTCCGGCATGGGCGCAGCACGTGATGACGTCCTGCAGCGTCATCTCGCCGGAGTCCATGGCCGCCTGGAAGCAGAGGCTCATTACGCTGACCTTCATGCAGCCGCCCCCTCAGGCTCCGAGGAGCCCCTCCTCGTAGAACACGGACTTGTAGCCGTTCTCGGTCGCCCAGCGAATGGCCGTCTCGACGCGCTGGCGGTAGTCGGGCCTGTAGCCGGTCCAGCCGGGGTAGAACTGCGGCTCGTGGATCATGAGCTCGAAGAGCTCGGCCTGGTTCGGGTCGGCGGCCAGCGGCTGCAGGCCAGGCACGACGTCCTGCGGCTCGACGTTGTTGACGACCATGTCGTGCTTGACGAAGAAGATGTCCTCGCGCGTGTCGTACCAGTAGTCGTGGGCGTTCATGTACCGCGTCATGTCCGCGTCGAGGTAGTAGCAGACGGCCGGGTCATGGTCGCGGAAGATGAAGTAGCCGACGAACCCGACGATGCCGCGCTCCCGGAGGGCGCGGCAGGCCTCGAGCGTCGCCTCGCCCCAGTGGATTGTGGTGAACGGGCTGAGCAACTCGGGCCCGGCGAAGCGCTCGATCTCGCGCGTGACGAGGTCGAAGTCCGTCACGATCTGCTCGGCGGAGGCGTCGATGTACGGGTTGCGCGGCTCGTTGGCGCGGGAGTGGAACGTGAGCCGGAGCCAGTCGGCGTTGGCCTGCCACTCGTCGCGGTAGGAGTCGGGCATCCGGGTCAGGTCGAAGCCGTTGTGCTCGAAGAACAGGTTATGGTGCACGCGCGTGCCGTACTTCTCGTGCATGTCGCGCCAGAGGGCCATGTAGGGGTGGTCGAAGATGGAGTCGGGCCGATCTCGTGTGATCTCGGCGAGGAAGCGGCAGTTGTCGTCGGTCGAGAAGCGGTAGCGCTTGAAGGAGTTCCGGTCCCAGAGGACGGTGACGTCGTGGCTCTCGCCGGCGCAGGCGGCACTGACCATGGTGCGGTGGTGCCGGAGTACGATCCGACACGAGAACCGCGGGCCGCGCGTGCGGGACTCGGCGCGCACAACGGGAGAAAGCGCCCGCCCTTCGGCGTCGATCCCGACGGCCGCGACGGCGACCAGCGCATCGCGCGGGGCCTGGCCGGCGATGGCGATCTCGAGCCCGCCGCGCCGCCGACGCCCCATATTGCGATTCAGTATGGCACCGTCGATGGGATCGGTTATGCTGAGCACGGTACGCCTCCCGCGACCGCGGAGCTACCCCCCCGGCCCGCGCGCCGGGGGTAGTTGGCCATCGGGCCGCGGTATCCCTCGCCGTGTCACGATGGCATCGCGCACGAACAGCGCGGCAACCACGGCATACGCCGGGATGCGCCAGATTTGATGGCGTCTCTCGGCGGCAGCGAGGATGCCCCACCTCGAGCCCGGGAGCGGGTCGAGGAACTTGAGGTACCAGAGCATGGGCACGACGGCGAGGGCGAGAAGGGACGCCCTCGGCCGGAAGCACAGGAATGCGAGCATGACGGCGCTGTACCAGGGGAAGACGACCGGGCTGAGCAGGATTGCCGCCGCCGAGATGTGGGCGAGGGCGTCCACGAGCGCGGAGGGATCGGAGCGGTCCAGGCGCACGGAGCGCCAGAGGGCGTAGGCGAGGACGGCGGCAGCCATGAGCCCGCGGGCGATGCGGCCGGTATCGACCACCGCATCCAGGGGGCTGAGCCCCAGGAGCACGAGGGAGTGGACGGAGTCGTTGGCCCGCCAGCGCTCGGCAAAGGCGGCGAGGCCGTGAAGGCCCTCGACGCCCGCTCCCGCGAAGGGGGCGAGGCCCGCGGCCACCGTGATGGCGAAGGTCGCCCCGAGCCGGAGCCCTGCGACCTGCACGAGAGGGAGCAGCAGGAGCAGCGGGGAGACCTTCGTGAGCAGTGCTGCGCCAAAGGCGACGCCGGCGAGCAGGGGGCGGCGCCGCACGACCAGCCAGGCCGCCAGCACGACCAGGAAGACCATCGGGGCGTCCATCTGCCCCCTGTCCGCGAAGCCATTCAGACAGAGGGGGCTCCATGCGTAGACGATGGTCAGGGTCCCAGCGCGCCGGAGCGCGCCCGCCAGTCCCACCAGGAGCAGCACCGTGCCGAAGTCGAAGCACGTCATGATGATGCGCAGGCACAGGTACGGATCGAGCGGCAGCAGGTGGGGGACGGCGAACAGCACGGTGGCGACCGGGCCGTATGTGGAGCGGATGTCGTGGTACTTCCACCAGAAGGCGATCTCCGGGTCTTCGACGTCCGCGGCGAACTGCTCCCGGAGCTCATCGTACACCTCGGCGTCCGGCGGAGCGACGTACGGATTGAACCCGGCGAGGAGCACCTTGCCCTCCCACAGGTGCCGTCCGAGGTCGGGGTTCATCGGCGGGGCGCCGGCCAGGATGACGAGGCGCAGGAGGGCGGCTCCGGCGATGATGAGGATGAGGTCGGGGCGGCGCGCGGCAACGGCGCGGCGGTCGCGGCGATATACGAGCCAGAGGGCGAGGAAGTAGAGGGCGAAGATGACGGGATATGTGAGGAAGCGACGCTCTACCGAGGGGGCTTCGCGGCCGCCTGGGAGGCCGTACAGCCAGGCGTACAGGAGGGCAAGCGCGACGAGCGCCGCCACGAGCCACCACGTCGGCGGGCACGACGTTGGCGAAAGGCGTTCGACGCCCTGTCTGAAGGGGGGCCCCCTACGGGGCTCGGAGCCGGTCGCACTCGGGTCAACCACAGTGGCGCCTGATTCCTCGTCCTCGTAGGCCATTCCCTCCCGGCACGTGTTGCCTGGCTAACTGACGGCTGCTGAGAGTTGGGCGTAGACGGGGACACCCCATGTTGTCGGTGCGGCGGGCCAAATAGCGGAGGGATGCCGTGGGCGCGGGGGAAAGCCGCAACGCCCGGGAGCGACGTGCACGAGGACTCGGAGGCCGGGGGCCGGGCGAACCTGGATGGGGGTCGTCCCCGTCAGTATGTGAGGTGTGGCGGTCGATGCCGGCGCGTAGAATAGCAGTGGAGCGCTATGGCTGCGACAGCAATCCCCAGAAGGCCCTCTTCCGATTCGACCGAGGCAGCTACCAGCTGCTGCTGGCGCCCGACGGGCCGTGCTGGGTGGCGGTCAACGGCATGGGGGCCGAGCTGGTGGCCGACCTCGCCGGCCGAGGCGAGGAGGCGCTGGCGAGCGGGGTGCGTGACCTGGCGTCGCGGAACGGCCTGACGACCCTCGAGGCCGAGCAGATCGTGAGGGGCTGTGCGGCCGAGTCGGCGTGCGTGTGGAACGGCCCGGCGAACGGCGCCTACGAGGGACGGGCCGCCTACCTCCGGCCCACTCACCTGCGGGAGCTGTGGCTGCACATCAACAACCGCTGCAACTGCGCGTGCCGGCACTGCCTGGTGTCCTCCGGGCCGAGCCGCGACGACGGGCTGCCCACGGAGGCCGTGGAGCGGCTGATCGGTGACGCGAGGGACCTGGGCGCGATCACGTTCCTCTTCACGGGCGGCGAGCCGCTGCTGCGGCCGGACCTGCCGCGGCTCCTCCGGCTGATTCTCGACGACCCCGAGGCGCACGCGGTCGTCCTGACGAATGGCAGCCGGATCAATGAGGCCTTCCTCGAAGCCGTG
>JASFTE010000444.1:0-4821 GCA_050114035.1 Armatimonadota bacterium
AGGCACGCGACGCCGGCGATGGCAGCGACGCTCCGTGGCAGATGGCTCAATGGCATGTGGACGCCTCCTCGTTGTGCATGAACACGCTGGCGGCGCCGACGGCCGGCGCGTCGGCCGCCACCGGGAGCGCCTCCACCGTGGCGATGGGCGGCTCCCCTGCGGCAAGGGGATACAGGAGGTGGAGCATGTCCGCCGGGCCGCTCGCGCGCAGGCGATACACGGCCGTGGGCACCGGGCGCCACGGGTGGTTGGCCCAGCCCTGCACCGGCTCGTCCTCCCGGCCCTTCACCACCTCGACCTCGAGGCCCTCCGCCCGCAGGGGCACAATGGCGATGCCGCTGCGCTCGGCTGGGCCCCGACCGGGCTCCGATGCCCGATGACCGCCAGGATCGCGCCGAGCGCGAAGGCCGTCAGCCGCATCCTGTGACTGCACACGGCAGATCCCCCCTCGCGTTGGCTCGTTCGCCACGCCACGCCCGAATTCCCCCGTCAATCGCATTGCCCTGCGCGCAGGAAGCAGGCGACAGGCAGGGCATGCACGAAAGGCACGTGGGACCGACGCGCAGGGAGGCACTCGCATGTCTCGAGGCTTCAGGATCGCGATCTTGGCCGTCGCTCTGGCCGCGCCTGGTCTGGTGGCCGTTGCGGCGGGCGTCACCATCGTGCGGGACGGGGAGGCGCAGGCCGCCATCGTCATCGGCGACGGTGCGCCAGAGGGCGTGCAGGCGGCGGCCGCCGAGCTGCAGGAGTACGTCGAGAAGATGTCGGGCGCGGAGCTGGCCATCGTGGAACGCCCTGGTGACCAGCCGGCGGTGATTCTCCTCGGGCGCGGTGGCCTGCAGGCGGGGAAGGCGTCCGTTCGCGAGCTTGGCCGGCTCGGGGAGGAGGGCTTCGTGCTGCGGGCGCGGGGCGGGCGCGTGGTGGCGGCGGGGAACACCGACCTGGGGACGCAGAACGCCGCCCTGGATCTGCTCGAGGAGCTCGGGTGCCGGTGGTTCTTCCCCGGGGAGGCCGGCGAGCGCGTGCCGCGGATGCGGACCGTCACGGTGCCGCCGCTCCAGAAGCGCGAGAGGCCCTCGTACCTGCACCGCCGCATCTGGTCCGGCTACGGGAGCCGGCTCCCGCGGCAGCAGCGCGACGAGTACGCCGAATGGCAGCGACACAATCGCATGCCCGGCTCACTGAGCGGCAGCGTCGGCCACGCGTACGACAGAATCGCCAAGCGACGCGACGCGAAGCTCTTTGCCGAACACCCCGAGTACTTCGCGCTCGTGGATGGCGTGCGCAGCAATACCGCCCAGATCTGCACGAGCCACCGGGACATCGTCGAGCGGGCCATCACGTACGCAAGGACGTACTTCGGCGATGACTCGGCAGGCGACATGGTGTCGCTGTCGCCCAACGACGGGCGGGGGTTCTGTGAGTGCGAGCGCTGCCTGGCCCTCGGCAGTCCGTCGGACCGGGCGCTGATCCTCGCGAACGCCGTCGCCGAGGCGATAGAGGGCGAGTACCCGGACAAGTACGTCGCCTTCTATGCCTACGCGCCGACGGCCGCGCCGCCGACGGTCGAGGGGCGCGCCAACGTCATCGTCTTCATCGCCACCCGCTTCATCCGCCCGCCGTACACCGTCGAGCAGCTCGTCGAGGGCTGGTCGGCGAAGGTGCACCACATCGGCATCCGGGAGTACTACAGCGTCAACGCCTGGAGCTGGCAGATGCCCACGTACGACCCGGAGGAGATGGCGCGCACGCTGCGCTACTTCCACAAGCACAAGGCCCTCGGCCTCAGCGCCGAGTCCGAGGACAACTTCGGCTCCCGCGGGCCGAACTACTGGGTGGCCGCGAGGCTGATGTGGGACGTGGATCGGGATGTAGACGAGCTGCTGGAGGACTACTACGCCACGTGCTGGGGCCGGGCGGCCGAGCCCATGCGGCGCTACTGGGAGCGCTGGCGAGGCAAGCCGCCCGTCTCGCGCGACCGGCTGGCGAGGTCGCTTCGCGATCTCAACGAGGCCGGCGACCTGGCCGTCGAGCCCGGCGTCAAACGGCGCATTGACCTGCAGAAGTTGTACCTGCACCATGTCCGCCTCTATCGCGACTATGGCACGACGCCGCCGGGCGACATGGCCGAGCTGCGCCGCCGGGCCGAGTCGCTCGTCCGGTTCGATTGGCAGCTCGTCCCCACGCACATGGCCATGGTCGTCCCGCTCATCAACGTCTACACGCTCCCGCGCCTGCAGGAGCGGCTTCCTGACCTCACCGATGCCGAGGTAGAGGCCTGGAAGGCCGTGGAGGAGTTGACGGAGGACGAGATCGCCGCGCTCTTCGCCCGAGACCTGGCCGACATACAGCCTTTGGCGGTCGAGCGGAAGGCATTCTCCCATGATCTCATGCCCCTCGCTGCAGCGCCCTCCGCCGAGCGCGCCCTGCCGCAGTACCGGGGCCACAACGAGTTCTGGGCACTCAGCGAGGAGGGCGAACGCATCACCTGCACCATGAAGACCGGGCTCATCCGGGAGGTCGAGGCGAAGTATGAGCTGTTTGATTCCCGCGGGAAGCCGGTCGCGCGGGGGGCCGTCCCGTCCGGCGAGACGGCCGAGCTGACGCTCGACGCGCCGCGCGCTGGCCTGTATCGGTTTGTGGTTGACTCCGGGGGCTCCGCCGCGGTCATCGAGTGGGGCGCCACGCAGGCCGTCGCCATCGCGTCAGAGGAGCGGCCCGCGTCCATCATCGGCGGCACGAAGGGCCAGCTCCACTTCCACGTCCCGCCGGGCACCCGGGCCTTTGGCATCGGCATCAAGACACCCGACCGACACGGCCGGCTGCAGGTCATCGATCCCGGAGGAACCATCCGCCTCGACGAGGCGGGAAACTACGCCATCGGCGAGGAGTTCCAAGTGGATGTGCCGCCCGAGCACGCCGGTCAGGTGTGGTCGCTCGCAATCACCCGTTGCGAGGATTCCGACCTGTATCTCTTCGGCATTCCGGGCCTCCTGGCCCAGACGCCTGAGGCGCTGCTCGTGCCGCGGGAGGCTGCCGGCGCAGCGCGGCCGTAGATAGCTGTTCGCGAGGTGATGTCCATGCGGCGTACCACTCTCGTCGTGCTTGTGGCGGCGGCTGTCAGTGTGGCTCCGAGCGCCCCGGCACGAGCGCCCGTGCAGCTCGCCTTCACCGACGTCTGCGAGTACACTGGCCTGCGGCCGCACTTCTACGGGGCCCTGAACCACGGCGTCGCGTGGGGGGACTTCGACAACGACGGCCGCCTCGATCTGTTCCTCGGCAACTTCTGCGACCGGGGCGCCCAGCCCACGTACGGGCTGGCCGAGGCGACGCCGAATCGCCTGTTGCGGCAGACGGCCGACGGCAAGTTCGTCCACGTGCCGATGCCGTCCGTGGAGACGCGGGGCCGGACCAGCGGCGCCGTGCTGGCCGACCTGGACAACGACGGCGACCTCGACCTGTACGTCAACAACAACACGCACGGGCAGCCATCTGCCGTCGCCGCCAAGAACGAGCCGCCCGCGCTGTACCGCAACGACGGCGGGAGGTTCGTCAACATCAGCAGACAGTGCGGCGCGTGTCCCGCGGACGGCTTTCTGGGACGGGATGTGGGCGTCTTCGACTACGACAACGACGGCTTGCTCGACCTGCTCGTGGTGGAGGAGACGCGGCGCTCGGCAGGCCACACGCGACTGTACCGCAATCTGGGCGACCTGAGGTTCGGGGACGTCACGAGCCGGGCCGGCCTGCCCGACGACCTCGACGGCCTCGGCGTCGCCGTCGCCGAGCTCAACGGCGACAACCGCCCCGACTTCTACCTGGGCGGCTGCAATCGGCTGTATCTGAGCCGGCCCGGCGGGAGGTACGAGGAGGCGCAGAGCCTGCGCGAGGTGTTCGACATCCACCCGATGCACGGGGAGGACATCGTCACCGGCGCCTGCCTCGGCGACATCGACAATGACGGCGACTCCGATCTGACCATCGGCATCCACACGCCCGGCGCACGGGTGCGCGTCTACGTCAACGAGGGCCTCCGGGACGGCGTGCCCCAATTCCGCAACGTGACGCGGGAGCTGGGCGTCCCCGTTCTGCCCAACAAGGGCCCATCGTGCGACATCGCGGACTTCGACAACAACGGATGGCCGGACCTGTACTGGTCGCTTGCCTTTGCCGAGGGCAAGCAGCGCACGCCCTTCATCTGCCGCGGCCTCGGCGTGCGGGACGGTCTGCCGCGGTTCGATGTGCCGGCGGTCGAGGGACTGGACATGAGCCGTGTCCGGGACAACTCGGTGCCGGCGGGCAAGCGCGGCATGACGTACTACGGCGATGGCAATGCGGTGGACTACGACGGGGACGGCGATCTGGACATCATCGGCGGCAGTTGGCCGCCGGAGATGTCGCACCTGTTCCGCAACGACACGGAGGGCGGCGGCAACTACCTCCAGGTCAAAGTCGTCGGCACGAAGATGAACCGCATGGGCGTCGGGGCGAGGATCAGGGCGCTCAGCCGCGAGAAGCTCGTGGGGTACCGCGAGCTCTGGATGAATGGCGGCTATTCGGCGAGCAAGCAGCCCATCGCCCATTTCGGCCTCGGCGAGCTGGAGCGAGTGGACCTCGAGGTGACGCTGCCGAGTCAGCGCCGGCCGCTGCACTTCGCGGATGTGCAGGCGAGTCAGGTGTTCGTGGTGACGGAAGGGCGTTGACATCCGTAGGCTATTGACTCCTCCGTGATACGAACGAGGCTCGGAGAAGACGAATGATCTCCGGGGCTCGCCGCTTGCCGCACCCACCGTTCCCAGTACGCGAGGCGCCCTCCCCGTC
>JASFTE010000445.1:0-4818 GCA_050114035.1 Armatimonadota bacterium
TCACCCACGTCCTCCTCGGGCCCAGTGTGTTGGGGCGGCTTGTGGACCGGGCCGATAGGGCACAACTGCTGGTGCTCCTGCGCGAGGCCTTCGGGAAGGGCCTGCTCCGGCTGCCCGATGAGATGCGACCGGCCCTGGTAGACCGCTACGCCATAGCCGAGGTGGACTACCGGCAGCCGCTCGAGGCCGGGGATTGGGAATGAGCACGCACGGAGGCAATGAGCCGCCAACGGCGCCGTCATCGGCACGCTGGCCGGTGTGGCTGCCGCGGGCGGCGCCGGTGGCGCTCGTGGGCGCCTTCGCGGTGCTCGGCGTCGTCTCCGTCTTCGTCGTCCCGTGGGACGTGACGCAGGGCCGGCTTGGGGAACGGGCGCCACCGGACGAGGCGGCGCACTTCGCCTACGTTCGGCATCTGGCCACCCAGCACTCGCTCCCGGTCTTTGACTCCGCCAATGCCGACTATGAGTCGCACCAGCCGCCGTTGTACTACGCCCTCGGTGTCATTGCGTACGCGGCGGCGTCGTGGGCGGGAACGGGCGCGGCCTACTACGCGATACGCCTGCTGTCGGTGGCCATCGGCGCGTGCCTCGTGTATCTGGTGTGGGTGTTCATGAGTCGGCTGTTCCCGGACGATGCGCATCTGCCAGTGGCCGCGACGGGGATGGCGGCGTTTCTGCCGATGCACGTGGCGATTCTGTCGGCGATCACGAACGACGGCCTGGCGGAGCTGGTGGCGACGGCGATCCTCTACATCTGCTTCACCGGGCTGGCGAGCGGGTTCACGGGGCGGCGCGTGGTTGTTGTGGGAGCTTTGCTGGGGGTGGGCGCGTTGGTCAAGATAGGATGCCTGCTGCTGGCGCCGGTGGCGCTGCTCGCCATGGCGCTGCGGATGCGGCAGACGCGGTACGATGTCTCCCGGCTGCTGTGGCAGTGGGGGCTGTGCCTCGTGGTGTGCCTAGTGGTGTGCGGCTGGTGGCTCGTCAGGAGCACGAAGCTGTACGGCGACCCGCTGGCCATGGGGGCGTTCCGGGAGATGTTCCTGGCCGAGGACGCCGCGCGCGCGACGCCGGAGTGGTTCTTCCGGCGCGGCTATTCGCTTGCCACATATGTCAGTGTTGTGGTTCTGTGGACGTGGTGTAGCTTCTGGGGCGTGCTGGGGCAGGCGAATCAGTTCATGCCGACGTGGTTCTACGCCGTCGGGGCCGTGCTGACACTGTGGGCGGGTGTGGGGTGTGTGCGTCTGTGCCGGCGAGGCCTGCGGGGCGGGACGGGGATGGAAGCGGTCCAGCGCCATACGCTGCTGCTCCTTGGGGCAGCGCTCGCGTTGGTGCTCATTGCCTTCGTGCAGTTCAACAGGGAGTTCTTCCAGGCACAGGCGCGGTATCTGTTCCCGGCCATCGCGCCCATCGTCTGCTTCTTCGCTCTGGGGTGGCGCGAGCTCGTGCCGGGGCGCCTGCGACCGTACGTGCTCGGCGCGCTGGTAGCGTGCCTGCTGGGCATGTCGGCGTGTGCGTTGGCGCCGGGGCTCGCGTCTGACGTACTGCCCTGGGAACACTAGGCGGGACAGGGCTATGCAGACAGTCATTCTCGCGGGCGGCAAGGGGACGCGGCTGTTCGGCGATTCTGCGCCGGTGCCGAAGGGTCTGATTGAGATCGGCGACCGTCCCGTCCTGTGGCACATAATGAAGCTGTACGCACACTACGGCTTCGACGACTTCATCGTGTGCCTCGGCTACAAGGGGGAGGCCATCCGGGAGTACTTCGCGCGCGAGGGCCGCTGCAGCGCGGACAGCTCTCATGCCGGGGGGGCCAACTGGCGCGTCAACTTCGTGGACACGGGGCCCGAAACGGCGACAGGAGGGCGCATCAAGCGCGTTGAACAGTACATCGAGGGCGACCGCCTCTTCGCGACGTACGGCGACGGCCTGTCCGATATGGACCTGAACGAGCTGCTAGCCTACCACAGGGAGCACGGCAAGATCGCCACGCTAACGGCCGTGCGCGCCGCGTGCCAGTTCGGCGTGGTGCGATTCGACGATGACAACGCCGTTACGGACTTCATTGAGAAACCCCCGCTGCCCGAGTGGATCAACGGCGGCTTCTGCGTGTTCGAGCGAGCGGTGTTCGACTTCCTGGGCGAGGACGACGTTCTGGAGCAGCACACACTGCCGCGCCTCGCGCGCGCCGGGGAGCTGCGGGCCTATCCGTATGAGGGCGCCTGGGCGTGCCTGGACACGTACAAGGATGCCGTCGCCCTCAACGAGCTCTGGGACAGCGGCGCGGCGCCATGGCGGGTGTGGGGATAGCTGCGTCCCTGGGAGTTGATTGGACATGGCGAATGGAACAGACGGTCCGTGGGCATCGCGCACCGCGCTCGTCACCGGCGTGAACGGGTTCCTGGGTGCGCACCTGGCGGAGGCGCTGGCGGAGCGGGGCGCTCGGGTCGTGGGTTTGGTGCGGGATCGGCCGGCCGAGTCATACTTCCAGTGGGCGCGGCTGGGTGAGCGGATCACGGTCGTCGAGGGCGATGTCACTGATCTGGCCCTGCTGGAGCGGGCGCTGAACGAGTGCGAAGTGGACACCGTGATGCACGTGGCGGCGCAAGCGATCATCGGGGCGGCCAACCGGGCGCCGCTGTCCACGTTCGAGTCCAACATCCGCGGCACGTACATGCTCCTGGAAGCCTGCCGGCGCGTGGGGACGGTACAGCGCATCGTGGTGGCGTCCAGCGACAAGGCATACGGGAGGCAGGAGCACCTGCCGTACTCGGAGGAGACGGCGCTGGGCGGGATCTACCCGTACGACGCTTCGAAGGCCTGTGCGGACATCGTCGCCCGCTCGTACCACGCCACGTTCCAGCTCCGGGTCGCCGTGACTCGCTGCGCCAACCTGTACGGGCCGGGGGATCTCAACTACTCGCGCATCGTGCCGGGCACCGTGCGGGCCGTGCTGCGCGGCGACCGCCCCATCATTCGCTCGGACGGGACGCTCGAGCGCGACTACCTGTACATCACGGATGCCGTGTCGGCCTATCTCCGACTGGCGGAGGCGCTGGCTAGGGACGACGTGGCCGGGTGCGCTCTGAACTTCGGCACCGGCCATCCCATCAGTGTGCTGGATCTGGTGCGCGCGATCATCGAAACGTGCGGCCGGACTGACCTGAAGCCGGAGATCCTGGGGGCGGCCGGACACGGGGAGATCGACAAGCAGTATCTCAGCTCGGAGAAGGCGCAGCAGGTGCTCGGCTGGGAGGCGGAGACGGCGCTGGCCGATGGACTGCAGGGCGCCTGCGAGTGGTACCGGGAGTACCTGCAGGCGGGCTGAGGGCCGTGGCAGAAGGGGAGTGGGCGAAACCGCACGGCTCTCCGGGCGGTCTATAGCGTCAAAGGGACGCGGCCATCGGCTTTGACCGTCAACGGGGCATGTGAGAATGCGAAGGGGCCCCCTACTGCTCAACATCGCCATCCTTGCCGTTCTGTTCGGCGTCGTGGTCATCCTCATCGGGAGGGTGAGAACGGGAGAGGACGCGACGCCCACGGGGGAACGGACACCGAAGAGGCAGGAGTCGGAGGCCACGTCGCGTCGGATCCAGCTTCTCGGGCCCTCGACGGTGTCCAGGCGCAATGCCGCGGGGGAGGCCGTGTGGGAGGCGGGGATCCAGGGCGAATGGCAGGTGGACGAGGTGGCGGGGGGCATTGTGGGAGGCGATGTGAGTTGGCGGGTCGTAGGGGAGGATCTGGAGCAGCTGAACGTGACCGCCGGGCACTTCGAGGCCGACGAGGGGTCCGACATGGTCCACTTCGCCGATGACGTTACGGCTACGCTGCCATCCGAGGACGCCACCGTGACCGCCGACGAGGCTGAATACGACCCGGCTCGGCAGCGCCTGACGGCCCGCGGCGACGTCGTGATGCAGTGGCGGACACTGCTCGTGACGGGCGAGCGTCTCACCGCGGACATGGTGGCACACGAGATACAGATGCAAGGGAAAGTGAAGGGGACATATGAAGGATAACCGGCGCGCCATTGGAATGGGGGCGGTCGGGCTCGCATTCGCACTTGCGGCCGTGCTGCTGGTGGCCCAGGCCTTCTCGGCCAACCCGGTCCCGCCGAAGCTGGGCTGGAGCTCCGGGTCCGCCAAGTTCGACTCGGAGGCCAATACGGCGACCCTGACGGACGTGAAGGAGATCGTCTACACGGGTGAGCAGAAGGCCGTCATGAAGTGCTCGAGCGCGGTCATCGAGCTCGGCAAGAACAACGAGGCGAAGACGGTCACGATGCAGGGACCCGTTCAGGTGGACATGACCACCAAGGGCGAGAACCCGAAGCGCATTACGGCCAAGTGCGTCAAGGTAGCCACCTACGTGGACGAGACGGACACCGTCACGCTGTCAGGTAGTGCCGAGTGCACGGTGCGGCAGCCGCAGCCGGACGCGGAGGCGCGCGAGTTCACGGTCACCGGCGAGCGACTGATGCTGCAGTTGAGCACGGGTGACTTCGCCGTCGCGGGCGGCGAGGGCCGTCCCGCGTCCGGCGTGCTGGAGCTTCCCGCGAAGAGAGAGAAGAAGCCAGAGGACGAGGAAGCGGGAGAGAAGGAGCAGGGCGAATAGTGGCGCTCGCGACTGACGGACTCGTGAAAAGCTACGGCGGGAAACGAGTGGTGGACGGGGTGAGTATCCGGGTGGATCGGCGAGAGGTGGTAGGCCTGCTGGGCCCCAACGGCGCGGGCAAGACGACCACGTTCTACATGGTCGTGGGGCTCGTGGCGCCCGACGACGGGCGCGTGGTGCTGGACGATATGGAGCTGACGAGGATGGC
>JASFTE010000446.1:0-4810 GCA_050114035.1 Armatimonadota bacterium
CGTGAGCTCGGCCACCTCAGCACGGTAGGTGCTGAAGCGCCTCTCCTTCTTCTCCTGGGCGCTGCCTCCGCCGAGGAAGCGCTTGAGCCCCGAGAGCTGCTCGGGCGGCGCCAGCATGGGCTTGACCCGCTCGTGGAGAGGGAACCCGCCTCTGGCCAGCAGCACGCAGTACAGGTACGGGTACCTGCTGCCCTGCACCTTGTTGATGCTGACCTGGACCTGCACGCCGATGAAGCCCTCGGGCGGGTCCTTCCAGCGGACCAACATGCGGGCATCCGTCGGCATCTTGCCGCCGGCAGCCTGCTGCACCTCGAGCATGGGCGAGACGGTGATCCGCGGGTCCGGGACCATGTTGACGTGGTGGTGGATGTTGAGCAGCGCCTTGACCTTCAGCAGCAGCTCCTGCGGCTGCCAGGGGACCGTGAGGCCGCACAGCCACATGGGGATGACAAGGGTCAGCGCATCGATGCCGAGGGTGATGGCCAGGGGCTGGGACTCCGGTGAGATGAGGAAGACGAAGGCACACACGCCCCCCACGAGCGCCAGCGCCCCGGCCAGCGCGCAGCCGCCGGCGCACGAGACCAGGGACATCGGACCCAGCTTCGACTTGAAGCGCTGCGTCTGGGCCTCAATCTCCACTACCCGTTCGAGCTCCTCGACAGTCACGTTCTCCCACTGCCGCGGCCCCCGGCCCACCGGCCGATTGGTGCCCCCGCGCACGAGCGCCAGGAGCATGGCAACGAACAGAAAGGGCCAGCCGACGAGTGCGTAGGCGACGTGCGCGATGACACTGGGCGCCGGGACCAAGAGCAGGACGAGGCACTGGAGCACGACGCCGAAGGCAGCGAAGCCCGCGATCATCTTCAGGCGAGCGCTCCACGGTAGGCTGCGGCCACAGACGAATTCGACATCCTCGCGTCGTCGAGCCATCACACGGTGTCCCGATGTGCGCCGGCAGCAAGGCGAACACCAGCCGCCAGCTCGTCCTCGCCCATCGCCCGCCAGTACAGTGGGCAGGCGCCATTGCAGAGATGAAAGTGCTCGCACTGCCGGCAGATGGCGGGCGCGTGCTCGTTGCGCTTGTGGTACTCGGCCCTGGGCGAGTGCCAGATGGATCGGAAGTCGTGCTTCAGCAGGTTCCCGACGCCCTGCTCGAAGCTGGAGCAGGGCAGGACATCGCCATTGGGGGCCACGCTGAGCAGGCCGTCGCACGCCGCGCAGCCCTTGTTGCCGAGTCCCTCGGCGATGGGGTTGAACAGGCAGTAGGGCGTGGGCGAGTACCACATGAATTCCACATCTCGTTCTCGCGCACGATGCTTCACGCGCAGCACGGCCGGGCCGATCTCATCGTAGCGCACCCAGACCTGGTCGGGACTCTCCAGGGCGCTCCCGCACGGGATGACCATGTTCATGGAAAGCCGGTCGAGGCCCATCTCGGCCACGCGGTCCACGATCTGCTCCAGGCAGTCGCTGTTGCCGCGGGAGACGGTGGTGTTGGTGTGCACGTGAATGCCGGTGCGCTGCAAGTGCCCGATGCCGGCGCACGTGGCGTCGAACGAGCCCGGCTGCCGCGTCAAGGCGTCGTGCACGTCTGCGCTGCCACCCTCGAGGCTGACCTGGGCGCTGTTCAGGCCGGCGGCGACGAACGCCTCGGCCGCCTCACGGGTGATCAGCGTGCCGTTGGTGATGAGATTCACCCGCATCTGCAGCTCGCGGGCGAAGGCGATGAGCTCGCAGAGATCATCCCGCAGCATCGGCTCGCCGCCGGTGAAGCTGATGCTCGGCACGTCCGCCTCCCGCCGGATGCGCACGATGACGCGCCTCGCCTCGGCCGTGGACATCTCGCCGTACGGGGCCTCGCGCGACGTGCAATTGCAGCTCGCGTAGCAGAACGTGCAGCGGAGGTTGCAGCGGTAGGTCACGGCGAGCTCGCTGAGCACGGGGAGCACGTTGAAGCTGCCCCGGTAGGGCACTGTCTCCACGCCCTCGCGCTGCTGGCCCTCGTGCAGGCAGCCCATGACGAGCGCGCGCACGTCGCAGAGGAAGTAGTGGATGTCCCGGCGCCTCTCGGGCGCATCGCCTACCTGGTCCAGCAGTGACGCCATCGTCTCGCCGTCCAGGAGGCGTCTGAGGATGTGGAGGCCCGTGGCGTTAAGGCGGTGGGCCTGGTTGGGGACGACGATGAGCAGGCCGTCCTCCTCGCGCACGTGGACGTACTGGCGGATGCTGTCGATGAAGCCGGCGACCCATGCCAGGTCCCATGCACGCTGCTCGGTGTCCGCGAGCTGCTCGATCGTCAATGCGCACCTCCGCTGACGCAGGCGCTGTGGCAGGCCGAGTGGCACGCCGAGTGGCAGGCCGAATGGCACGCAGAATGGCATGCCGAGTGGCAGGCGTCGTGGCAGGCGGTGTGCACGTAGCAGGCGCTGTGGCAGGCGTCCGAGTGGATGAAGGCCGAGTAGCTCTCAGTGGGGGCGACGGAGGCCGCCTCGACGGACTGGTCGAGCCGCTGGACGTCCTGGAAGTCGTCTCGCACCGTGTCGCGCGCATACCCGGAGTGCCGATGGTGGTAGTACCAGTGGTAGTACCACCACCTGTCGCCGTAGGCTTCGTCCGACGGGCTCCGCTCGGGCGCCCTGGAGGGCTCCCCGGCCTCGTAGACCTGCCGGAAGCGGCTGAGGTAGTGGCGCTTGGTGGCCTCCAGGTCGCAGTCCCAGGCCTTGCGCTGGATGTTGTCGGTGACCTCGGTGAAGAGGGACTTCACGGCCGCGTCGTTGAGGCTGCCGTCGAGCCCGATGGCGTCGAGGGTCCGCTTCTCGTAGTCGCTCAGCGCCGTCGGGAGGGCCTGGAGGCGGCGCAGCTTCACCGGATCGTGCTGCAGTATCTCGACGAGCCCTCGATCGACGAGCTGCTGGATCATGATGGCGAGGATGCTGCTGAGGGGCACATCGCAGAGCACGCCGGCCTCGATGACGTCGAGCTCCGCGATCTTACCGGCCTGCCGGAATGTGCTGACCTGGATCTTCGGCGGCACCCAGTCGTCGCCGGCCCAGCGGATCTGGGCCAGCGCGCGGCCGGCGCGCGCCGTGGAGCGCTGCTTGGCCACCACGAGGGCGAGGGCTACCGGTACGAGGAGCAGGAGGGCGACGATGCCGGCGATGCGCCCCGTGGTGCCGAGTTTGCGCGCGCGCGTCACGAGCTCGCCGGCCGGCCGCCGGGTGCCCCAGCGCCGCGTGGGCTGCGTGGGCCGCGGCGCCACCGGTCGGGCCGCCTGCCGCGGTTTGGCCGCCGGGGTCGCCCGCAGCTCGGGCAGGTGTCTGGCGTCGATGTACATCTGCACGCGCATGTGGTACTTGCGCGGCACGTTGTCCTTGTGGAGCCCGACGGTGAACCAGTGTGTGCCCTGGGCCGGCTGGCCCAGATACCAGATCTTGTACTGGTCGTTCATGAACGGCTCGGTCCGGAGCCCCAGTTCCCCCGGCAGGTCGGCGGACACGGCCTCGCCGGGCACCCCAATGGGATAGTGCACGTAGATCGTCTGGTGCTCCATCGCCTCGTCCCACCGCGGGACGGCCCAGTTGAGGTACGCCAGCGTGCCGAACTCGCTCTCCGTGCGCCCAAGGTAGCCGCCGCCGGCCAGGTCGAGGCCGTACACGAGGGTGTAGATGACGTGGCCTCTGCCCACGCCCTTGCCGCCGGCGAGCACCACGTCGTACTTGTTGCCGCGGACCGAGGTGATGCTCAGAGGGTACTGGCGGTTCGCACTGTCCTGGGCGACGGACTGCCTGCGGTCGAAGCGCGGCGTGCCAGCGATGCCCTGGAGGTAAAAGCCGTGGAGCTCGCCGGAGAGCACGTCCCAACGGATCTTGCTCACGACGGTGGCCTTGCCGTCAGCGTGGATCGAGAGATCGGTCTCGACCCACTTGAGGTCCGCCCTGACCGCCCAGGCAGCCTGTCCCAGGGCGAGGGCCAGTGCGACGGCAATGGCGCCCGTCCGGAGCGGGCGACTCGTCCGCCGGTGCACTCGCTTGCGGCGGGGGCCGCACGGGTGGCGAGCCACCCGTGCCACCCGGGGCTGGCTCATTCCTGGACGCCCTCCACGCGCGCTCGCAGCAGATCGGCCTGCGACGAGATGAACTGGGCGAAGTCCTTCTTCGCGGCGGCCCAGTCCGTCTCGCTCGGGAAGGTGCCGACGATGCCCTGCCACACCATCCGGTACGCTCTCTCGAGCACCTCGCGCGCGTCTCCGCGGCCGGTGTACTCGAAGACGGCCTGCACGTTGACCGGCCGGAAGACGGGCGTCGGGCCCGTGGGCACCTCGGTGGCAGTGCCGAGGAATACCACGTCCATCTGGGTGAGCACGTCGAGGTGCTCCCGGACCGCCGCCATGACCGATGCCACAGAGAAGTCGGCCGAGGAGAAGGACATAGTGAGGATATTGGCTTCGATGTCGCCGTACGGTGTGTCCATGCGATGGCCTCCCATTCCAGCGTGCGCATAGCCGCCGCCTACGACAGGCAGCCGCGTGGTGCTGTTCCGGCGCGGGCGCGGGGATTCCTTCCGGCGAGGAGGCGCTGGACCGAGGGCGGGCGGCGCAACCTCCGTCTTCGTCGGCTGTCCGAAGGTCTGATACGGCCTCCGAGAAGGCAACTGACATGTAGATGTGGAATCTCTAGTATACCGGGTAACGGGAACGGTCGCAGGACCGGGCCCCGGCCACCATGGCAGACACGCTGACACGGGATAATCTACGCGACCACGTGGTCCGGACGCTGTCGGACGGCTCCGACACGCGGGCGGAGATACTGCT
>JASFTE010000447.1:0-4807 GCA_050114035.1 Armatimonadota bacterium
GGCGCGAAGGCCCTCTACGCCGGGCACGTGGGCGAGGCGGGCAACCCGCGCTACGTGGGCTGGGGCGCCTACGAGCACCTGCACCCGTCCGAGTGGGAGTCGAGGATCGGCGAGGCCTATCGCCGCTGCTGCACGAGCGTGTGTTGGGTGGGCCAGGCGCTGGGAGCCCGCATCCTCCACGCCGAGAAAGCCTGGGCCCACGACGCCTTCTTCGACTACTGCGACCGCTGGATGACCGAGGACGACACGGAGCACCTCAAGATCATCCAGGAGACTCGCGACTGGGACTTCTCCCACGGTTGGGAGCGCCAGGGCCAGGCCTGGGACCCCCTCGTGAACGAGATGTGGGCGAAGTACCGGAACAACCTGCCGCCGGCGCGGGGTTGACGGCGATCGCGACGGAGGGGCGGTGGGGCTGGAGGATTCGCGGCGGGCGCACACGCACCCGCCGCCTCTTGCGTGGACCTGATCGTGCTGCCTATTCGCCCTCGAGCGGCTCGATCTCGTGGTCCCGGAAATCCATGATGCACTCCCGCAGCCCCTGCTGGCCGTGGACGGCGTAGTGCACGGGGAGGCGCAGCCGGGCCTCCGGGAACCATCTGTACTCGGTCACCGTCTCCCCCGCGACGCATGCCGCCGGGGGAGGGAACACCGGACGACGGCCCACGGCCTCGCGGCGGCGCTGCAGTGCGAGCGGGTGCAGCGTTGTAGTGGCCCCCAAGGCAACCGCGGATCCATCGGGGAGCTCGTGCAGGGCACCATACACGGTTTCCCATAGTGGGTCACCTTGCCCATCAAACACCTGAGCGCGAACCACGCTCTGACGGCCAGCGTCGAACCAGTAGCGGATGCCGCCCACCTCGCCTATGTCGGGGAGGCTCAGTGGCCCCCTGGCCGTTGCCTCGTACACCTCGATGCCCGCGGGCGCCGTGGCTGCCGCAGTGGGGCCCCAGTCGAAGTTGCTCGGGTCCGCCATCTGCGCCGCCACGAGCAGGTCTGTTGGAGGCACGGCGGCGACTTCAGGTCTGAGGATCAGCTTCCGCTCGGTGCCCGTCGGTGTCTGGCCTGCGCTGACCGTGCCTACGATGTCCCCGGCCGTTGACGACACGTGTGCGCCGGCCGGGCCCACGTCGTAGACAGCCACTGCATCGACCAGCCCATGGTCCTCAGGGAGTTCTGGATCAGGGACACCTACGATCCGCATCCGCAGCGACGGCGGCGCCACGGTGTAGGTGACACTGAAGTGCCGAAGGCCTCGAAGCCGCACCTTTGTGCGTGGCGCCAGGAACTCGACATCCGCCGAGTACTGCACGCTCCGGGCGGAGCCGACTGGCCCCCTGAGGCGACGCACGATGGCGGCCGCCTCCGCCGATAGGGCGTCTGTGAAACCTGCAGGGCAGGCGCCGATGGGGTCAGGGCCCAGTGCGACGGCAGCCAGAAGCCCAGCGGCCGCGTTGACCCGGGCCGCGATGTCCCTCCCGTGCCGAAGGGCCCGTGCGGCCTCGTAAGCCCGGTCGCGCGCGGCCTTGAATTCCTCGGTCTCCGGCGTCTTGCGCCACCTCCAATGGTCCCTCACGGCACCATCCAGCGCGTGCTGTGCACACGCCTTGGCCAAGGACCGCGCCCTGCGCTCGCGAAACTGCGGCGGCTCTGGGCGGGTGCCGGGCGGCCCTTCCAGTGCCGGGAGCGCAGCCGCTTGCTCGTCGATGGCTTCCCCAAGGCCGGCGCGGGCGGCCTGCATCTGTTCGTCGGTCATCGGCCGCCGGTCGAAGCGGTACTTGGGCTCGTCGATGTACTTCAGATATATCGCCTCGGCCTCCGCAGCCCCGGCCTGCGCCGCCTCCGCACTCACTTCGATACGGCTCACCAGCTCCTCTGCGACCCAAGAGGACAACTCCGACAGTTGGGCTTTCAGCTCTTCGACTTCCGCCGCGTCCGGCGGCGGTGCGGCCAGGATGTCACCGACGGTGAAATCGTAGATCATGGCCGCGAAGGGCATCCACGCCCGGGTCATGGCCTTCCTGCTCATCTCCGCGCAGCGGCCGATCGCCTTCCGGAGTTCGCCGGCGTGAGCCTCGGAAAGGGGCTCGGTCGCGTGTTTGAGTATCGCCCTCTCGAAGGCCTCTGCCCAGGCGCTTCGGTCCTCGTCCGTCCACTGCGGACGTCGCTGGGCTATCTGCTCGAGTGCGAAGGCCTTGATCTGGGCGGCCTGCTGGCGAAGCTCTGGCGGCGCGTCGCCCTGGGCCGCGGCCGCCAACACGACCGCAGCCCCCACCGACATCGACATCGCTCTCATGGTCGATCCTCCTCGTCTCGCTACTCCGGGCTGACATCCACTACGAAATCCTCGTCGTCCATGCCCGTGCTATGATATGCACCCGCAGTCTTCGCCTGCGGGTGTCCTGGACCCTGGACAACGGCGCCCACGGTGCACACCAGCTCTGCTTCGTAGTCGTTCTCCAGCCCGCTGCCCTGGCACGAGCAGACCCAGTCTGCCTCCAAAATGGGCGTCAACTGCTGTTCCGTCAAGTGGTTGCACGTCTGGTCGGAGTGGTCGTAGCCGCCGTCGGGCAGCCAGTCCGCTCGCCACGAGGCCGCGGACTCGGCGCCCGCCCCGGTCACGGCGAAGCGATAGAAGTATCGAGTTCCCGTCGCATCGATGGTGCCCGCTCCGGGTTCATCCTCCTCCTCGCAATGCACCTGCCTGATGCCCTGGCGGGCATGAATAGCCCCGGCCTCGTGCTCGTCGTGCTCCTCATCATTGCACTTCAGAGCAGCCATTTTCACTTCGGCGTACGCGCTGCCCCCGTCGCCGTCCTCCTCGAGGGTCGTGAACGTGGGGCAATCCTCATTGGTCCCGAACGTGGCTGCTTCCTCCTCCCAGGTCACGGTGTCGTCGACCTCCCAGTCGGCGAGCCCGCCGCCAGCAGTACCCAAGGCCAACACCAAAGCAATGACACACCACACTGCACTCCTACTCATCCCTCCTTGTGCGACCGAGATCTGCCCGCCTCGCCGCGCGCGGCGGGACGGACGTGACAGCAGAACCAGATGCGAACTACACTCTGGGAATGTGGCCGACTGGGGGTCAAGCCAACTGCCAACCACTAACTGCGTCCCCGTGCCACTCTCCCTCTGACAGAACCGCAGATACCACACACCTACAAACCACTTCCTTCCTCCATATCACGTCGCCCCCCCCTGTCAACCCCCCGGCCCAAAACGGCGCAGAGCGAGCCACGACACCGCGCCGTTCCTGTGTGCTCTCTGTCTTCTCTCGGGGCCCGCGCTACCGCCACGGGAACCTCGGCGCCGTCGCCTGGAAGATGAACGAGATCCGCACACGCGCCCGCCGCGTGTTGTGTGAACCTGATGGTCCTGCCTACTGGTCCTCGAGTGGCTCGATCTCGTGGTCGTGGAAGACCATGACGCACTCCTGGGTGCCGCTGTCGTCCTCGATCTCCCGGCTCACCGGCAGCCGCACACCGGCCTCAGGGAACCACTCATACCGCGTGACAACCTCGTAGCCAATGCAGTGCAGCGCAAAGGGCCGGGCGGAGTGGGCCTCCCGCCGTGCCGCCAGCGCTCCGTCTCCGAGGGTGGTCGTCGCGCGCAGGGCAACGGCCGATCCGTCCGGCAAGTCCTTGAACTCGTCGTAGACCGTCTGCCAGACGACCTCGTCGTTCGGCCCGCACGCCGTCGCGCGGAGCACGCACCGCCGCTCCGTGTCGAACCGATAGCGCATGGCGGCGACCTCGCCCAGCTCAGGGATACTCAGTGGTTCCCTGAGCCGTGCCTCGAAGAACTCGATGCGTCCCAACAGCCCGAGGCCCTCCACCTGGGCCCAGCCGTACCGAGCCGGGTCCGCCATGCTGGCCATTAGCACTAACTGCTGCGGCACTGCCGGGCCCTCCGTGGGTGCGAGTTGTTCGGCGGTCGCTGGGGCATTCTCACGTCCCTCTTTGGCAGCACTGAGCGTCAGTGCTTGCACAGCGTCGCCGTGGGCGGACACGGCACGCGCGCCCTGAGGAGTCACGTCGTAGACGGCACTCGCGCCATCAAGCGCATTCATCCGCTTCGCTGCCTGGTCAATCGGGACGACTACCTGAACGCGCGAGCGGCCCGGCTTCAGGCTGTAGTGGACGTCGAACTGATGCGCGGAGGTACCGAAGATAGGCCGCAGGAGACCTTGCGCGCGCGCGGAGTACCTGATTACTCCCCCCCGTCGCAACGAGCCCCGTAAGGTGGCAACGATGCTCCGCTGCTCCCGCGGCAGCTCCTCGGCCACTGCTGCCGGGCAAGCGGCCATTGGGTCGGGCTCCAACCCCACACTGGCGATGAGGTGCGCCACGGCGCTGAGCCGCTGGCCCAGATCCCTCGCGCGCCACAGGGCTTGCCGCGCAGCTCTGGCACGCCGCGTCAGCTCAGCAAACTCCTCGGTCTCCGGCGGCCGTCTCGGCTGCAAGTTCGTGGCGAGCACCCGGAGGCCACTGGCGCCAAGACGCTTGGCCTGGAACGCCGTGTTGTAGCGGGGATCCTCTCGCTTACCTACGCCCTCGCGCCGATCTCGCGCCATCCCCGGGCTTGTGCCCCTGTCCTCGATGGCCTCTTGTATCGCTTCCCGCATGCGGCCCATCTGCCCCGGTGTGAATGGCTTGCGCTCAACCCGGTACAAGGGCTCATCGATCCATTCAATGAACATATTCAGGAGGGTCTCGACGGCCTCGTGTCCCTCGTGGGGGGTCAGGCCCAGCTCATCCATCAGGCACTGCTCCGCGTGGGCTGCCAGTTCTCCGATCTGCTCCCT
>JASFTE010000448.1:0-4806 GCA_050114035.1 Armatimonadota bacterium
TGACGGTGACGTTATTGCTGCTGTGCACCAGGATGCCCTCGCCTGCGCCGGTGGACGAGCAGCCGGTCACCACCGCGCCGTCGCAGCCATGCAGGTAGATCGCCCTGCCCGCCGGGCCGACGGCCACCTGCTCAATGGTCGGGTTGGTGCCGCCCGCGACATAGACGGCGTTTGTGGCGGGCGGACTCGCGGTCACGAGCTCCAGGTTCTCTATGGTGATGTTGTGCCAGCCGGAGCTCTGGATCACGACGGAGGCGTCAGGGGCGATGATCCTGAAGCCGTTGCCGTTGATGGTGGTGTTGTCGGCGGCAACCGTGAGCACGGGGCCTGGGTGGCCCGTGGCGTTCAGGTCGCTGTCGAACTCCACGAGTCCCGAAACGGGTCCAGGAGGCGGCGTCACGGCCATCGCCGGACCCACGGCCAAGCACACTAACACCACGCAAAGCGACACACACAACCGAGCAGGCCCTTCCCTCAGCATGTCGAGCCCTCCCTGCACAATGGCACGTCCGATGTGCGGACGGGCACTCCGCTTCGCCCCGTCCGAGACCAATATCAAACCATGGCGGTCAGCCGGCCGCGCCCTTCGCCCGTGCTCCCTCGGGCCATGGATCTGCGGCGGCAGTACTTGAGACTTCGGCGGCGTGCGCCCGAATCCCCTCTAGCAAACCGTAAACTCTTTGTAAACCGCATGTTCGTACCCGGTGGCCCCGCCGCCGCTGGTGCAGAGAGATGCCGCGCTTGCTGAACACCGCCCCCCACCCCTCAAGTTTCCCACCCTCCCGCCGATAATGACTATTGGCGCGTATGCATGGCGGCGTGAGCCACACTACACGGCGACCCTCCGTGCCGCCAGAGGACGCCGAAGCAGGCGGGTGACGATGGCCGGCGCCTCCATTCTCATCGTCGATGACGACAAGCACGTGCGGGCCGTGCTCCACGACATGCTCACCGAGGTGGGCTACCAGGTCGGGACCGCGCCCGACGGCCACACGGCGCTGCGCGAGGCGGAGTCCAACCAGTTCGACCTCGTGCTCATTGACGTCCACATGCCGGATCCCGATGGCGTGCAGGTCCTGCGTGAGCTGCAGACCGTCGCGCCCGACTCCCGTTGCGTCATGATCAGCGGAGTCCAGGACCCGGAGCTGGCCGAGACCTGCCGCCGGCTCGGCGCGCAGGGCTTCCTCGGCAAGCCCATCCGACTGACCGAGGTCACGGCGCTCATTGACGAGCTCGTCCCCCCCGCCACCCGACGTCCTCCCACGGAGCAGCCTCTGGCAGAAGCCGAGCCTCCGCTCCCGCAAGAGCCCGCGGTGGCGGCAGAGCCCGAGCCGCCCGTCCCTGAGCCCACCGAGCCGGCGGATGCCCTCCCGCGCGGCGCCCGGCTTCGCGACCCGGCCGCCCTGTTCCGCTCCCGGGAGAACGGTGAAGTGCTCTGTCGTTTTGCCTGCACGGTGCACGCGGAGCTGGACGCCGGCGGGCGCTCGGCCGACGAGTGGCACGGAAGGGTGGAGGACTTCCACCTGGCGCCCTCCGGCGAGGCCGCCGCGGCCGAATCGCTCCCCGGCACACTCCTGCTCCGTGACGGCATCCGCGGGCCGTTCGCCGGGGACGCCCTCCTCTGCGGCAACGAACTTGTAGCCGAGGGGCCGCTGGCGCGCGTGGCTCCGCGCAGGCCCGAGATCTGCAGCGCCACCGCCCGCAAATCCGCCAAGGATCCCTCCGTGACCATCATTGACCTCTCCGGCGACCTTTCCGGCGAGCAGGTCCATCACTTCACCGACGCCCTGCGCGAGGCCATCCGCACCGGCCGGCGCCGCATCGTCGTCCACCTCGATGGCGTGAGCTTCCTGGACAGCTCCGCTGTGAAGGCCTGCCTCTGGGTGCTGCCGCAGCTCCGGGGCCGCAACGGGGATCTCAGAATCGCCGGCGCCCGGGGCGACATCTGGCGCATCCTCGAAACCCTCGGCGCCCATCGCAGCGTCTGCTGCTTCGCCACCGAGTCAGACGCCGTGGCCAGCTTCAGCGCCTGATCCCCCCACGCGCGTAAGCCTGGCTACAGAACCGCGTCCATGTGTCTGCTATGGTGCCGGGCATACCGAGCATCGTGGGAGGGATCGGGATGGTGCGCACCAGCAGGGGCAAGCAGGACACACGCCGCCACGCGGCGGAGGCGGCACAGGCCGACGACAGCGCCAAGATCCTCCAGGGCTTCATCGAGTGCGTCGAAGCGCGCCGGTCGGCCCGCGAGCAGAAGATCCCGCCACGCACTTCCGATCCGCAGCGAGTCGAGGAGCCCAACTGACCCCCCCTCGGCCCTTACTCACCCCGCATCTGCGCATTCGGCTACTCCCGTTGGCCCGCATGTGACCACCAGGCCCGTCGTTGACGCCCGGAAAGCACGAGTGCTATACTGCCATGGTGGGGCGATATCACGCAGCACCGGGAGTGATATCTGAAGTGTGGGAGATGGCGCGTAGAGCAGTCTGGGCATCCGCCGCCGCGCTCGCGTGCGCCGCCGCAGCATACGGTGCGTTCGTGGCGCCCGCAACGGAGCCGTCCGCCGATCCCGGGCGGGCCGGCCCGCGCGTGCAGCTTCGGTACGAGTGGGCCCGGGGCGAGGCGGCGCGCGTGAGGACCCGCGTGGAGGGCCGGGGCACGGTGCGCGAGGCGGGAGTGGAGCACAGCATGACGATGTCGGCCAACCTCGTCGCCCGCGAGCAGGTCACTGGCGTCGGGGCCGGCGGCGATGCGACGGTGACGACGATCTGGGAGTCGGCCACCTTCAACATCAACGGCCGCGTGGCCACGTTCGCCCCGGAGACCGCGAGGCTGGACAAACGCGTGGGGCAGTCCGGCAAGGTGTACTGGCGCCAGGAGCGGGGCCGCGACCGGGCGGCGCGCGAGGGGCCGGGGGCCTTCACCGTTGACACGCGGCAGCTTGCCGTGTTGGACTTCCTCGTGCAGCAGGTCCAGTACCTCCGTCTGCCCGCCGCACCCGTGGCGCTCGATGAGAAGTGGGGGGACATGGAGCAGGTGGACATGCCGGACCTGCGGGGGTACATGCAGAAGATCTCCCAACTCACCGCGCTGCGCGGGGGCGCCGAGGAGGGCACCTGCGCCATTCGCAGCTCACTCACCGCCCCGCTGGAGCTTGCCCTGGCGCCGGGGGCGGATGAGCTCGTGCTCCGCGGGAAGGCGACCGGCAACATGGCGCACAACTTTGACTACCGGCGCGGCCGACTCAACAGCGCCTCCGGCACTCTCAGCCTCGACCTGCGGGCCCGCATGCCCGGCGAACCTCCTCCCCCACCGCCCATGGCCCCCCCGGAGCCATCGATGGAAGGAGCATCCGTCGCCGACGAGGCCGATGACACGGCGCCCTTCATGCTGCGGATGCAGTTCGAGGTCCGCGTCGAGCGCGAGCACGGCGTGAGCACGGGCGAGTGAGGCACCGCCCGCCGACCGGGCGGGCCACGGGGACGTGGAGACGCTATGGGTCCGGCGCCCCTCATGCACCCCTTCCAGGCGTTGCTCATGTGCGCCGTGTGCACCCTCCTGATGGCCGTCGCCGGCCTTCGGCTGCTGGCCATGTACACGGAGGGCACCGTATCGCTCATCGAGATCACCATCTACGCCATGCTCGTGCTGGCCGCCCTGGGCGGCACCCTCTACCGCTGGGGCACGGTGCCGGGTGTGCTCCTGGGGTTGGCGTTCGTGGGGCTGTGCCTGGGACTCCCGGTGTTCCAGCGCATCGCCGACCAGCGGCTGGCCGATCGGCTCGTGCGGGAGGATGTCGCCGAGTGCCATCGCATCCTGCGCTTCGACCCGAACAACGCGGCGGCCTACATGCGCCTCGGCGACATATGCCTGCGCGTGGGCGATCTGGACACCGCGGTCGCCGTATATCAGCGGGCCGTGGAGCTTGCGCCCAGGGACAACGCCATGCGGCAGGCGCTTGGGCTGGCCATCGAGCGGAAGCGGCGGCAGGATGTGCACAGCCGGTTCTGCCCGCAATGCCGGACGGAGAACCCGAGTAGGGCCACCTACTGCCGGCAGTGCGGGACGACGCTGAACGTGTGGGCGGAGATTCGGCAGGGGCTCGGGCAGATCACGCCGACGCAGGTGCTGATAGGCGCGGGCGTCGTTGCGGGGGCCTGTCTGCTGCTGGCCTGTGCAGGCGTCATACTGCCCCGCACAGCGGCCATTCTCGTCGGCATCTCCCTGATCCTCGCGGCCGCACTCCACCTCGCCGTGCGCCCGCTGCCGTGATGCACCCCCGCTATGCCAGTCGAATCGCATTGATTGGATCTCTTGTGAAGATACGCCCACTTGAGGGTGGCGCTGCCCTGGGCGGCAGCGCCGTACCTGGAGACGGAGAAGCACTTCAAACGCATCCACCGGTACCGGGATCTGTGGATCCCGAAGGCCCCCCTGAACGAGGAGCACACCCCTCACCACGAGATGGTCGCCTGAAGTGCGAAGCAGTGAGAGCCGGCGTGACCTTCAACAGGGCACGGGACATACTCCGCCCGCCCTTCCACTGCTATTGCGTCATCGGGGGTATCTTCAAAGGGACCGGCATGTAGCCCGCCGGTCTCTCCGGCTTGACTTGCTCCGCCGGAACGTAGTTCTCAGCATCGAACAGCGGCCAGTCATCTGTCCTGAAAGGAGATGCGGGGATGCCCTCTCTGTTGTACAGCAGGTTTCTGTGTGAGGGATTCATGCCCCAGGCGTAGCGAACTGCCACCGGAGCCGGAACGGCTTCCGCTGAAACGACGACCGAGTCGTGTTCGATCACCGCAT
>JASFTE010000449.1:0-4802 GCA_050114035.1 Armatimonadota bacterium
CTCCCCCATCGTCAGCGCCGCAGCATAGCACAACCGCTGCGCCCGGTCAACGCATTAGACAACACCGTCGCCCGGATGTCTCAGGAAGGTTCCACGGCGCGAGGGACACGGCGCCTTACCGCGCAGTTTCGACCAGCCGCTTGACCCTGGCGTGATTCTGGATGACCACTTGATCCCTGGGGGTCTGCTCCAGCAGTCCGGCCCACACCTCAAGGCACTTGTCCAGTTGACCGGCCTTCTGGAGGCAGTGGGCATACATCCGGAACGCCAGCGGAGGGCACGGAAGCTCCGTCGCCCTCCGCAGGTACGGCAGCGCCGCTCTATACCGGCGGGTGTTGTACAGGTGGAAACCCAGCTCGAAGTACAGCTCATAGTCGGTCGGGTTCGCGTTCAGCCCGTCCAGGTAGATCCGGATGGCCTCGGCATCGCGCCCGGCGCTCCAGGCCAGCCACGCCGCGCCGTCCCACGCACCCACGTGTGTCGGGTCCAGGAACGTGGCCGCGAGGCCGATGCGAATGCAGTCCTCGTGCCCGTTCGAGTGCCAGTAGTGATCACCCATGACCCAGAGCGCATCGGCGGCCGCGGCGAAGATCGCCTCCGGCGCCGTCCCTGCCGGTGGCGGGGGCCCGGGGGATGCGACGGCGTACTCCGCCTCGCGGCCCGGGTTGCGCGGGCGATCGTCCGGAGGCAGTAGGAAGTAATCGGCGGCGTCTCGGATGTACTGGGACTGTCCGTCCAGGCCGCCGACGAGGATCCCCCGTGCACCGGATGTGCCGATGCCGGCGAGGGCCACGACGGCGTAGTACCGTCGCCACCGCGGCCCGTCCACAAGGGCCGCCGCGCATGTGGGGGCCGCGGACTCATGGCCCAGGTGCCCCAGAGCGATGCCGGCGTGAATCCGAACAGAGCGGTCCGGGTCTTCCGCGAGCGCAGTGAGCGCCTTCTCGCATTGGCCCCTCTGCCGCTCGTCGGCCCCGGCGCAGATCTGACCCATGAGGAAGGCCGCCCGCGCACGCGTGGGTGCGTCGAGGCTGTTGGCCGCTTCGGTGAGTACGCCGAGCCATTGTGTGCGTCCGCCGAGGCCGAGGAAGTCCCGGGCATCGGCCGATTCGGGCGATTCTGCTGCCGCCGGGGGCCCGGAGGGCTCGGGTTGGTCCGCGCCGTGAAGCGGTGCCAACGCCAGGCACAGCGCCAGAAGAGCGCAGGCGAATGGTGTCTGTCGCATTGTCTGGGACCAGCCGGCGCCCGCTGCTAGAATGGAGCGCCCTCCATGTACTGGCCGAATACCCCCATGGTGAGCTGCAGGATGACCGCGATGACATTCAGTATGGTGACGATGATGCCGATCACGATGGCCGCGGTGGCCGTCCCGGCCGTGGAACCCTCGTTCTTCGCCTTGTACCCCAGGACGATGCCGATCGGCCCAAGTATGATGCCGCAGCAGCAGAAGCCGATGATCGAGCATACCAACGCCCATGTCGCCATCTTGTCGGCTTCCGGATTCGACGCCGGGCCGTAGAACTGCGTCGGTGGCGGCACTCCCGGCGGCGGAGGCAGTGCTCCGGGTGGCTGCATTCCCGGCGGCGGCGGCGCCGCGCCGGGCGGCGGTGCACCCGGCGGCTGCATGCCGGGTGGGGCTGGTGGGCCGGGAGGGGGAGGCGGAGCCCCGGGCGGCTCGGCTGTTGGCGGCGGCGCCTCGGCCTGCGGCGGTCCGGTCACCGGCTTATTGCATTTCCAGCATGTCGTCTCGGTGCGATACAGCAGCTCGCCGCAGTGCGGGCATGGCACTTTGTCGGTCGGCGCTCCTCCGAGCAGCGCTCCGGGTGTTACTGGAGGCGGAGCGCCGGGTGGTGGCGGGGGCGGTGGCTCCCCTGGTGGGGGCGGTGGTGGTGCTGCGGTGCCGGGTGGGCCCGGTGGACCGGGAGGCTTCTCGCCCGCTTCGGCCCCGGGCGGAGGCGGTGGCGCAGGTGGCTTCGGTGGCTCTGGCGCAGTGGCGCCCGGTGGCGTAGGCGGACTCGGGGGCTTCGCACCGGCCTCGGGCGGTGGTGGCGGTGGCGGTCCGGAGGGCTTCGGTGGCTCGGGCGGGCTCGGGCCGGGCGGCCCCGGTGGGGTCGGCGGGCCCGCCGCCGGTTGCTCGGGCGATGCCGGGAGTGGCTTCTGACAGCTCGGACAGATGGTGACGATGCCTGTCGCCGGGTATTCAGCGCCGCAGTTGGGGCATTTCGGGTTCTCCATCGTAGTTCCCCTCTTGTTGCCGGAGTCTGGTGCCGCAGCAGCTTCTTCCTCGGTGCAAGTCGTCGTCCGTGCAGTTCGCCGCCAGACGGCGGCGCCCCTGCTAACGGCGGAGAAGCGGCGCACTGGCTCGGGGTCGGCCGTGGACGCGCCCCGCTCACAGCCTACGATGGTATATATACCATTCCACCATCAGTATCGCCAACCCCACCAGCGCCAGGAGCCGCCAGATCTCCCGATTGGCCGTCGCGGCCGCGCTTCTCGCGGCGAGTGATCTCCGGCCGAAGGATATGCTCTCCTGCGGCGCCGTGTTGGACTCGTCCTTGTCCAGCAAGTTGACGACGAACACCTGCTCTTGCGCTCCGGCCACGGCGCGGTACACGCCAACGTCGTCAGTGTCGTCGAAGGGGACGCTCGACTCCCCCTCCGGCACCACAACGCGGACCGTGTCGCCGTTGGGCTTCTGCACCTCGAGCTCTGTCCCATCCTCCGGCGCCTGAAGCTCCGCCACCCCGCCGGCGCGCGTCTGGATGTTCTCCCGTCCCGTCGCCCCGCGCGACAGCCAGCCGATCACGTTGGACATGAGCACCGGGAACCCGGGACGCATGACGAGATTGGTGCCGCCCGAGGACCTGGTCTCCCCGAGAGTCAGCGGGAAGCCGACGTACACGCACTTGATGCCTCCCCGCTCGCCCGCGACTATCAGCGGCGTGCTGCCCGCCTCCACCAGCACCTTGCCCCACGGCTTCGCCCGGGCCAGTTTCGCTTCCGTGATGACGATCTTGTCGAAGCTCACGTACTTGGTGACCGGATGCGCGTGCGTGTCAACCCACTGCGGATGGCGCACGCGGCCGCTCACCACCACCGGCGCGCCCGGCGCACCAGTGTTGACCAGCAGATAGGCGCCCGGCGTGAGCTGCTCCGGCGCGAACGAGTCGAGCACCACGATGTCGTATTCCTCGGCCGACGTGAAGGCTCCCGTGCGCACCGTGGCCAGGTCGATGACGTCCTTGACGTTGAGCACCTTCTCCAAGAACTGGTTCCCCTCGGTCACGAGCAGCACGCTGAGGCGGCGGCGCGGAGCCAGGTACGCGTACGCCTCATTGTCCACCGGGAGCTCGTCGTCAATGTCCAGCTTCGCCCTGACCACGCCCATGTCGAAGGGCGGATCATCCCAGATGTCTGACACCCATTCCCCGGGCGGAATCGTCACCTCGATGACGCGCTGGAGGCTGTCCCAGTGGTACAGCTCCAGGTCCGCGTTCTTGGTCTCGCCGGAGAAGTTCTCCACCTTGACGAAGATCTGGTCTCTTGTGGCGCCCCCGTACGTCCGGCGCGCGCCGAGCTCCGTAATGGCCACATTGTCCGCACGGCGGCCGAACTTCATGAAGTGCAGCTGCGCGGGGCCGATGGGGAGGTCGTCCAGCTTCTCGATGGCGCCGTCGGAGAGGATGTGGATGTCGATCTGCCTGGCCGCCTGGCGCTCGTGTTGCTCCGCCTCCATGAGCGACACGCCGAGCACGACGGCCGACCGCATGTCGGCGCGCCCATCGCACGGCTCCAGGCCGGAGATGGCGGCCTTCAGTACCCGTTTGTCTGTGGTGAAGGCGGAGAGCACCCTCGGCTTGGCACCGGCGGCGATCACCATCGCCCGATCGTTCCGGCTCATGTCATCCACCACTCCGGCCGCCGCCCGCTTCGCCGCCTCGATACGGCCGCCGCGCTCGTCGGTGGACTGCATGCTCGCGGAGGCGTCCAGGATGAGGACCGTGTTGTCGGCGCGCTTGGCGTGCCAGCGCAGGAAGGGCCGCGCCAGCGCGAAAGCAATGAGCATGATGATGGCGATCTGCAGGAACATCAGGATGTTCTTCCGCAGCCTTTGGAACGGCGTATTGGCCTGCATGTCCTGGATCATGTCCGGCCAGAGCATGGTGGACGAGACCACCAGCTCCCTGCGCCGCAGTCGGAGCAGGTAGAACAGCACGACGACGGGCACCGCCAGGAGGAAGAACAGAGACAGGGGGCTGAGGAAGGGGCTGGACATTGCTCAGATTCCCGCCGTGCGGAAGTGCACCGCCTCGCGACCGGGTGGCACGGCTTGCGCGTCAAGCCGTGCGGCCCCGGTCCACACGGATGGTAGCGACTACTCCACGAACCTGCCCCGCCGGAACTCCCGCAGGACCACGTCCTCGAACGGGGCCGAGGTGCTCGTCTGCACGTAGCCGACGTTGTGCCCGCGGCAGAAGCGGCGCAGGCGCTCCTGGAATGCGCCGACGGACTGCTGGTAGGCCGACAGCATCCGGGCGCTCACGGTGATCTCCCGCGTGTCCTCGCTCTCCGCGTCCACCAGCCGCAGGTCGCCGCGCACGTCCGGGTTCAGCTCGAAGTCGTCGAGCACGTGGATGAGATTGACATCGAACCGGCGCGCCAGCAGCGGCATGAGCCCGGCCTCGAATCCCTGCGCGTCGAAGAAGTCCGAGATCACGAAGGCCACACCCGTGCGCGGTCGCCGCAGGGCCCACTGCCCGAGCGACGCCTCGAAGTTCGTCTCGCCATCCACCTCGATCCCC
>JASFTE010000450.1:0-4800 GCA_050114035.1 Armatimonadota bacterium
TCGAAGGCCGAGTCCACCGAGAAGAGGTGGTCCAGCTCGAGATAGTCGGTCGGCTCCGTGCGACTCGCGTTCCAGATGGCGTACCCGGGAAACCGGTACGTCTCGTCGCCGTGGAACGGCAGACGGTCGTCCGGCGACAGCTCTTGACCCTCGACATTGCGCTTCAGGTAGTCCCAATGCGCCTCGATCGGGGCCAGATCGCCGGTATACCGATAGTACCAGTGATGCTGGAGTACCACGAAGCTGGGCACCTCCGCCGGCTCCATCGGCAGCCTGCGCCAGTTGACCTTGGGCGTGTCTCCCGCGAGCGGCAGGTCGAGCGGATGGTTCATCCAGATCCCCTGCCGGCGTGCGGAAGCTTCGTAGTAGTAATCCAGCGCCCGCCTCACGTCCTCGAACTTCCCGCACCGCAGCATGTAGCGGATGGGGCCGTTGCTGTCTCTCACCCAGCAGCTCGAGTACAGGTGCATCGGGGAGTATCCGCCCGCGGCTGCCTGCTGCGTCTTGATGACCGCCTTGGCGTCGTCCAGGAGATCGGTCACCCGCGGCTCCGGACAGCGCAGCGTCGTCGCCCCCTCGTGCCACTCCTGCCACCACGCACGCGTCTGGTCGAGTGCGTCCAGCCCGCCGTCTTGCAGCGCGCGCAGCGTCTCCCCCTCGGCGCTGGCATTGTCCGATATGACCAGATAGTGGATCTTGGCGCGCCCCTGCTTTGGGGCGAGCTTGCCAAAGGGAATGGTCACTATCACGCCCGCTCCGGCATCTACGTGGCCCGTGATGCTCCCGTCGAGACCCACCTTGGCGTACGCGGAACGCACACGCGCTCCGTCTCCCACAGCGCCGGCCAACACGCGCAACCGACCGCGACGGAGCAGTGCCGGAGGCCCGGGAGAGCCCACGACGAGGCTCTGCAGATGAACGACGGCCTCGGCACGAAATCCCCTGTCGGAGAGATTCCGGATCCGCACAACCCGGACGATGGCGTCAAGCTCGGGTGGCGCGAAATCCAGCGTCTCGAGTGCGCACCCGTCACCGCGCATGGTCGTCCGCACCACGCCACTCCGGCGAACGCGCTGCACCGTCTGAACCGGGCACGCCACGTCCTTCCCATCGATCCGCAGACCGATGATGTCGTAGCCGAGGAAGCCGGTCTGCTTCTGGTACGTCGGGCCCAGAGTGTTGTGCAGCGTGCTTGCGGGGAGCATGAGTCCCAGCATCGTGAAGACCCGGCCATTGCCGATGGTGAAGCTGCCCAGCTCGGACTGCGGCGGCCGCTCCCGGCTCACGTCGATGCTCTGCGACCATGTGCTCAGGTCCCCCAGCCACTCCCGCCCCGCGTCCACGTCGTGCCAGTCGATAGCCCCTTTGGCCGCGCGGGCGTCACGCCAGAAGGTGCTCCACAGCAACAGCAGACACACTGCCGCTGCCAGACATCCCGCGACCAGCACAATCCGTGTGCGCATTGATCACTCCACCGCCAACGTGGCGCTGCCGTGGGTGGTGACGAATCGGCGACGGCTCCGGCCAGCCGAGCGCGTCATCCTGACACCCGCGTGGTACTGATGGGCGACTACTGGCCGCTGGCAACTGCGGCCGTCGGGGGCTGAGGCTCGGCAAACACGAGGAGAGCGTTCGAGACTGCGCGCTCCCACCCGCCCGCGGGTCTGTTCACGACGCGTGATTGGACGGCCAGCGTGGACGAGGACCCACCGTCCAGGTTCATCGCATCCCTGGCCCCGAGCTTGGCAAGAGTGCTCGCCAGCTCGTCAAGCGTCATCCCGCGCCGGCCGCTTGCGCCCCGGCCATCGATGGCGACGATCAGCAGGCGCCCGTCGGCATCTACCCCAACCGCCGTGCGAGCTGCGGATCCGAGCCGCACGTCGCCGCGGAAGCGCTCTTGCCGCGCCGTCACGTGCGGCCGGCCGTCGCTGACCAGCCGTGGGCCGGCGCCAAGGGCGTGCACGAGTCCATCCCATGGCGGGTTGGTCGCGAGGGACAGATCGGCGCGAGTGCCAGGCTGAGCCCTGGCAAGCTCCGGCGCAGTGGCGCCGGTGCCCGACAGCACCCATCCGCCGGGCGGGATGGGCGTCTCGCCCGGCGCCGTCTCGACGTGGCTGACCACGCCCGTATCGGTAATGGCCACGTGTGCCGTACCGCTCGCTCGCCCGACCTTGTCCCCCCAGCGGCCGTTGTACGCGATGAGCTCGGGCGCCCTCTCGTGCCGGGCATTGATGCCTGTGAGCCGGAGCGTGCCCAGCCCGGCGATCAGGACCGAGCCGTTGAAGTCCACGTTCCGTATCATCGCACGCCCGTCTTCCATGATGCCGAGCACCGCGCGGCCATATATGGGATGTGAAATCCACTCCCGGTTGACCATCAGCATGCCCAGCGGCTCGCCCCGCGGCGCATAGAAGCCGCCGTTGGCGGCCGCGTACGCGCCCTCGCGCCGCGCCATGGCCGAAGGGTAGGCCCGGTGTCTGATCGTCTCCGCCGCCAAGGCCGGCTGCACGCGGACGTCCGGATGGCACAGGTCCGCGTACAGGACGTTCAGACGGGCCGGCCCGGTTGCCGTTCCGAATCGTCGCTCCTGCAGCCACACACCACCGGCCCGCGATGGCGCTCCGAGTTGTCCGGGCTCCGGTATCTCCGTGATCTGGCCGATGACTCCGCCGGTCGCCACCGCGTCCTGGGCGTCCCCGACATCCACCACGATTCGCGCCGGGTTGCCCAGTGTAAACACCTTCGGCGTCACCTCGGCCATGGCGGCGATGCGGACCTCGATGCTGCCATCAGACAGGCTCCTTTGCCGCACGTCCTGCACCCACCGCGAGCCCACGTGCTCGAGGCGCCGCCTGACCGCCTGCCCCGGTGGCGGCGGTGGCAGGTGTACCACGACCGAGCCATCGGCCTCCTGTTCGCACGAGAACGGGACGAGTAGGTCAACGTCAAGGACCACGCGAGTCCTCCGCGCGTCTGTTCCGCACCGAATACCTCGCAGCCCGCCGGGGAGTTGCCGACACGTGATGACGCCGCCCTCCGGCGTCTCCGCGACAGTCGCGTCCAGCCCGAAGCTGTGCGAGATGGTCCACAAGGGGATGAACAGCGCGTCACTCAGGAGTTCCGGCGCCCACGGCGCCTCGCCACGCCTCCCGTCCAGCACGAAGTGACGCTGCCAGCTCCTGATGAGCAGGCTGCGCCCGCCGAGCGAGAGAGTCCAGGTGCGGCTGGCGTCGTCGTAGCTGACCGACCCGCCGAGGCAGTCGGTGAAGAAGCTGATGGGCACGAGCACGTGGCCCTCGCGGACCCGTGGCCGCGGCGTACAGGTGGCCTCGCGCTCCCCGATATGGATGGCGAAGGCGGCCGCCGAAGAGGCGCTGGCGGACGGCGAGGCATCCGGGGCGGGATGCTCACCGGCTGCTGCGCCCGCGCCGTAGGCGATGCCGCCGGATCCCAGTGCTGCTGCGAGTGTTGCTGCGAGTGTGGCTCCCACGACGGCCGGCCACATGCTTCGTCGTTGGCGTTGTTCGGGCATAGCACCATCCCAATGAGCCAGGGGAAGGGACGACGCCCAGGGGGGAAGTGGCAACCTGCGCTCCCGTCCGGCGTACCGGGTGTTTCCCCATGGCCTCTGGCCCTCTCCCTGCTGTCGGAGTGTGAACGATTATACTCGGGCGGCTTCGGCGGTGTCAACGCACGCCCGCCTCCGGCGAAAAACGTGTTGTGCTCCCGCGCTCCTGGCGGAATAATGTACTCGGAGGACTGCGCCTTTGTAGCCTCTGCCGTGGGCTACCTGCACATCGTGGGAGACGAGGGCGATGGACATCGAAGCGCAGCTCGCGGAAGCGGACTGGCTGAGACGCCGTGTCAAGATCGACGAGGCCATCGGCATGTATCGGTTACTGCTGATGAACCACCCGGAGTGCGTGCGCGCCCGTCACGGGCTGGGCCTGTGCGTCGGCTTCAAAGGGCGCCTGGACGAGGCAGTGTTCGAGCTCGAGTCTGCCGCTGGCCTCGCGCCTCTGTCAACTGCCATTCTCATTGACTTGGCGAAGACGTACATGATGGCCGAGATGTACATCGAGGGAGAGACGATGTTCCGGCGGGTGCTCAAGCTCGACCCGGACAACGAGGAGGCAAAGAAGCAGGTGCAGTACTGCCAGATGGCCGGTATGATGCTGTAGCGCCGCCACCGGACCGCTCCGCCATGGCGGCCACCGTGCGCCCGCGCGCCTCGCTGCCCCACCCCGATTACGCCTCGCTCGCCGCTTCATCGCTTCCCAGGTGCAGGTGGAACTTCCGGTGGAGCCGCCGGACGGCCTCTTCCTTGTGCGGCTCGCGTATGAGGCACGACAACGAGTTACCGCTGCCGGCTACCTGCAGGATGTCTATGCCCGCCCCCTCGAGCGCCTCGGCCGCCCGCGCCATCACTCCCGGCACCCGCCGCAGGTCTCGTCCGATGATGGAGACGATCACACACTCCGGGTGAACGTGGAGCTCCACGGGCACGGCGTCGTGCGCGGCGGGACCGTCCGGGTGCCGCGCCACGCAGAAGCGACGCGTGCCCCCGTCGCGGCTCTTTGCCGTGACCGTCGTGTTCTCCACGGCGCTGAGTGCCGTCGGCAACACGTCTCGATCCACGACGAAGCTCATGGTGTCCGGTGTATCACTGGTGAAGTAGACGCTGATGTCCTCCGCGGCTACCCGGGCCAGTACGTCCCATTCCACCTGCGGCTTGCAGTACTCATCCTCTACCCGCATGCTCAGCGGCACCACGGCGTCTGAGTGTGCAATGCCCGTGAC
>JASFTE010000451.1:0-4787 GCA_050114035.1 Armatimonadota bacterium
TCTCGGCCTTGCCCGGGGCATCGGCGGCGAGGCATGCAGCGGCCCCGAGGAGTGGAACGGCCAGCGCCGTCAGATCACGCAGGGAATCATGCATTGTGGGTCTCCTCCGATGGCGTGCTGCCTGTGACACCTACTTCGTCTTCGCCCATTCGTCGCCCCGCTTTTCGTACACCTCGCGGCCGTTCTTCACGATGCGCTTCACCGGCACGCCGTGGTCGTAGAACCAGTGATCGCTCTCCGGCGGCGGATCGTAGCGGATGTCCCAGCGGATCTCTTCGGTCTTGGAGCCATCCGCCGCGAACATCTCGCGGCTGACGCGCTTGCCGTTGGGGCGCCAGTACTCGCGCGTAGCCAGCTTCCCGCCCACGTGTGTCAGGCGGCGGGTCGGGTAGCCGTCTGCGTTCAGATCCCCGGCGGCGACCATGACGCCGTTCTCGTAACGCTCCCGGCGGATGACGCCATCGTACAGATGCCGCGTCTCACAGGTGGCTTGCGCCGCGTCTCGGGCCGTCGCCTCGGCGACCTCTCTGTCCCCAATGACCCACACGCGCCGGGTCCAGGAGAAGTCTTGCGGCTCCTCCGCGAACACCGTGAGACTCGCGGGCCCATTCAACCTCAGCGGCAGGCTCTGCTTCCCCTCGAGGCCGCTCCACTCGACGGCCACCGCGTGGTACGTGCCGGCCTTCGTTAGCTGCAGCCGAGCTCCGGGACGCACCGGCGTCTCGTCAATGCGCTCCCCGTCGCAGTCCACGAAGTAGCCGAAGGTCTCCCAGTGATTCTCGCCTGGAATGAGCTGGACGCCGCCGTCGGCCATGCGCAGATGCGGCGGGTCGGGCCGCCGGATGACGCTGACGTACATGTCGGTCTGCCGCTGCCAGAGGAGCGGATGGTCCATGTCGCCGCCGACGCCATCGATGAGCCAGTCCCACGGCCTGGACGCGCGCTTCCGCTCGTCGGGCGTCAGCCGCAGGGCCGAGAATAGGGTGGCGTACCAGTTCTTCTTCAGGAAGGGGTATCCGCCGCTGCCGTACTTGTGCCGCTCCAGCCCCTCGAAGGAGGTGGGCGTCCTGGACGTATAGCCCACCACCTCGCCGAGCACGTTGATGTCGCCGGATGCCGGAAAGCCCCGTGTGCTCGTGACCGGCAGGCTGTCCTCGTCGGTGACGGTCTCCAGGATCTGGGCGAAGGGCTGATTCTGGAAGTCGTAGTTCGACACGAAGCAGATCTTCGTGCCATCGGGGCTGCCTTTGGGATCGGCATCGTACGAGTCGGACGCATCGCCGGTCCCCTCCGGGAAGCACATCACGGACGGCGGCCGGGGCAGGCCGCGCCCGTCGCCGGAGCGGAGGTCGGCCACCGCGTAGTCGCCGCATATCCAGCGCCCGCTCCTGCCGCAGGGGCTGATGTCGCCGAAGCCGGTGTTGGCCAGCAGATGCATGTCGCTGGGGAAGGGCTCGTCCCACCTGCGCCCGCGGGCCTGGTAGTTGCCCACGAGCTGGTACTCGCCGTCGCCCGACCAGGCCATGTGTCCGCTTTGCATCATGGCCGCGCCGATGCGCACGTTGGAGCCGTCCAGGTCGAGCCAGACGCGGCTGGAGCCGAAAGGCCTCTCCTGCTTGGCGCGCTCGCTGATGACCGGGTGTTGCGGGTTGCACAGCGGGCGGCGGGCGCGCTTGTTCTCGTAGATGACCTCGAGTGGTGAGTTCGGCTGCAGACGCGCCCGTGCCGTGTGCCATTGCTTGCCGGGCAGATAGCGCAGCCGCTGGTTGCCATAGATCCAGCGGTCCTCGCTGTCCGTGGAGCCGAGGAACTCCATGCCGTGGGTGATGAGGTCGGTCGTACCCGCAGACATGTCGCGCCGGAGAATCTGCGTGCCCTTCTCCCACGGGTCCCCGCCCTCCGGGTCGTAGTGCGTGTAGATGAGCCAGTTGTGCTGCTTGGCCCAGCGGGGACTGAGGCCCTTACCGGTGAGGATGGCACGGTCCGCCTGCAGATCGTGCACCCACACCTCCGCGGCAGCCTTGGAGGCGCCATTGGCCCAGTGCGTGTAGCACACGTAGCGCCCGTCGGGGCTCCAGCAGTTGGTGTTATGGTAGTTGCCGTGATCGCGGGCGACCGGGTCGTGCGTCAGGCGCCAGTACTCGATGACGCCGCCCTCGGGGTGTGGGTCCGCGAAGCGTGTCATCTGGGCGTCGGCCACGCGCACCAGGGCGGCAAGGGCCACGACAAGGCAGGCTCTCTTCACTTGCGCTCCGCCTCCTTCACGGCAGCAGCCGCACCAGCCGGAAGCCGACGTCGAAGCCTCGGTATCCGGGCCGGTGGCGCGAGCTGGGATAGGTGAGGATCTGCCTGGCTCGGTAGTAGAAGCTGCCGCCCCGGAGGATGTGGTAGTCCCTGTAGTAGGAGCCCGGCTGGGCGCCCGTCGGATCGACCTTCTCCCGGCCGGCGCGCTCGGGGTCCCAGTACCAGTACTCGTACCAGTCCTGGCACCACTCGTGCACGTTGCCGGCCATGTCGAAGAGGCCCCAGGCGTTGGGGGCCTTCTGGCCGACGGCGTGGGCGTACTTCGCCCCGGCGCGCACGGTGTTCTCGAGGCACCAGGCGAAGCGGTCGGTCTCGCCCTCGTCGAACCAGAAGCCGGAGGGCGACGTCGAGCCCGCGCGGCAGGCGTACTCCCATTCGGCCTCTGTTGGCAGGCGGTACTCGCGCGGGCCGCAGGCGTTGAGGCGGGTGATGAACTCCTGGCAGTCGTCCCAGCTCACGTAGGTGGCGGCGTTGTCGGGAGCATCCTGGGCGTATTCCTGGTTGAGCCAGGGGCGCGTGCCCATGACCGCCGTCCACTGGGTCTGGGTCACCTCATGAGTCGCGATCTCGAACGGCTTCGTCAGAGTGACCTTGATCTGGCCCCTCATGAACTCGCCGGGCTCGAGGCGCACGAACCGCATGCCCAGATGGTCGGCGACTTCCTTACCCGCTGCTCTCACCCTCCGCAGGAGCTCCTGCCCAGCCGCCCGATCGAAGGCAGTGGGCTCGGGGACAGCCCGCGCCTTGCCGAACGCAAGATGCTCGTTCCCCTCCTGCGCCTTCGGGGGGAACCGCGGCACCGGACGGTCCGGCGTCTTCGTCCCGGGATCGGTCTCGTTCAGGCACTCCTCCACGTTCGTGTAGCCGTCACCGTCGAGGTCCTTCGGGCCATCACCGGGATCGTCCGCCGCGAGCCCATGTCGGCGCTCCCAGTCGTCCGGCATGCCATCGTGGTCACCATCGGCCGGCGGCTGGCCCGAGCGATACTCCGGCCATCCGCCGACATCGTCCTGCGTGTCGATGATCCGGCCCGTCCAGGTGCGCACCTCCTCTACGACCCTCGCATCCACGACATCACGCCGGGGAAGCGTCGCGCCCGCGAACAGGAGAACGGTTTCGTACGAATTCGCTGCCGGCTCCGGAGTCACCGGTGGCACGGGAATCGGCGTCCGCGAGACGAAGTGATCCGGCGGAGGCGTCCGCCCGCGCCCCAATACCGGCACCGGCCGGAGCACCAGCCGAGGATCCGCATCCCCAGCGCGTCGGCCGATCCAGGCGCTGTCCCGCCCAAAGAAGAGCTGATCCTGGGCCGCGTCGAGCCGCACCCCCCGCGGGCTGTCCGGCAGCCCGTCGGGTCCCGGCCTGACAGTGTTGCCCACGTAGTTGATGTGGGTGGTGCCGCGCACGTTGGTGCAGGACCAGGGGCCGTGGTTGTAGATGACGTTGTTGCGGAAGTCGTACAGCGACGGCCCCCGGTTCCCGCCGGTGTCGCCGATGAGGGCATTCCGGTCGTTGTTGTGCGCGAACAGGCAGTGATGGATGGTCACCGTGTTGTCGCGGCTGCCGAGGATCATCCCCATGCCGTGCGGGCCCTTGGGGTGGAGGCTGTCGAGGAGCGACTCGCTGGTGATGCACCACTGGATCGTGACATCCCGCGGGCCGTACCACGTGGCGACGTTCTCGTCCAGGCCCCAACTGAAGGAGCAGTGGTCGATGACCACGTGGTAGACGCGGTCGCGGTCGCCCGAGATGTCGATGCAGTCGCGATTCTCGGGGTTGCTGCCCAAGGGGCTGTCGCCGACGCGCACCCGAATGTGTCGGATGACCACATCGTGCGTGTGCACGACCAGCGTCCCGCCGCGGAGGCAGATCCCGTCGCCCGGCGCCGTCTGGCCGGCGATGGTGACGAACGGCTCGCGGATGCTCAGGCCTCCGTAGATCGGAATCGTGCCGCCGACGCGAAACACAATGATGCGCGGCCCTTCCGCGCTCACTGCCTCCCGCAGGCTGCCGGGACCATCCGGATCGAGATTGGTCACCTCGATCACCCGGCCGCCGCGGCCGCCGAGCGTCTCGCTGCCGAAGCCCTCGGCGCCCGGGAATGCAGGAATCGCCTGCACCACTGACGGGAGCCCGGCAATCGCCCCGACTACGAGCCCAACACTCAATCTCGCTGCGCCGGCAGGGATCCGCATAGGCCATCCATCCGTTCTCGCGACGCTTGACTAGCCGCCGTCATGGTCGTACGGCCCCACCACGGTTCGCAAATGCTCCAGCCACCACCGTATCCCGGGTTCACCCTCGGTTCCGCTGCCGCCGGGAGTGTGATGCGGTCCGCCCGGCGGCGGGCACTGCAGCCACGTGGCCCCAAGCATGAAGCCGTGGCCGCGGCTCAAGACGCGCTCGGTGTGCTCGATGATCCGGGCCTTCATCTCGTCCGGGTACACGCCGATGTTGATGTAGTCGTACAGGCCCTCCCGCTT
>JASFTE010000452.1:0-4775 GCA_050114035.1 Armatimonadota bacterium
GATCCGAAGCACCGCGACACCCTCGCCGCCCTGCGCGAGACGCTCGACCGGGAGCTCACCCAGCAGGGCGACCCGCGCACGCACGGCTACGGCGACATCTTTGAGAGCTACCCGCGCTTCGGCCGAATGTACGCCGAATGCGGCGGCTTCGCGGAGCGCGGCAAGTACAACCCGGAGTACCAGGTGCGCATCCCTCACAAGGGCGATGCATAGTGGGGTCCCCGCGTGGCCCACGGGTGGGCCTCTGGCACGGCCTCAGGACCGACCGCCGGCTCCACGCCCGCTCGCACGCCGCGACTCAAGCTGCATCGGGTGGCGAAGAATGCAAAAGGGCGACCCCTGGTCCGGATTGAGGTCGCCCCTCTCGTGTTGTGGCGTTCCAGCTAGAGCTGGGTCGCCGACGTTTCCTCCTCGTCCGACTCAGGCTCCGGCGCTTCCTCCTCGACAGCCTCGACAGGCTCCGGCGCTTCGACGCTCTCCTCCACGGGCTCCTCGACGACAGACACGGGCGCGTAATCAGAGACGATGGTCACGCGCTCGGCCCGAGGACCTTTGGGGGACGATGTCCTCTCGAACTCGACGCGCTGGCCCTCCTGGAGGTTGCGGAAGCCCTCGCCTTCGATGGCGCTGTAGTGGACGAATACGTCCTCGCCCTCATCACTCTCGATGAACCCGTATCCCTTGGACTCATTGAACCACTTCACTGTACCAGTTGCCATGAGCTATGCCTCCTTGGCGCTGGCCTCGAGCCGGTCCATCGGGACCGGCTGCCAGCCATGGCGTTGGTAGCCGTCTGTTGGCTAGTCCGACCTCGCCAAGGTGCTACGACCATGTATGGCCACAGATACGCTTGGCAACTGGGGGCTTGTTGCAGAAGCCGGCGAAATGGGCTCCCGCAACAGCCCCGCTGTCCGACCCCACCAGGTCCGGCTAACGCACAACCCGCACCTCGTACAGGTCTCCCAACACCCAATACAGGCGAGAAGGAAACCGGTACAAGGTGCGGACGGCAGAATTGTGGCATATTCGCTACGCTCTGTCAAGCACGCCGGAGACTGTCATGCCGGCGCCACGCGATGACGCTGCCGGGCGGCGGGGCGAGTGGATGACCGCCCGGCGGAGCGTCTTGAGCTGCACGATCTCCCCGCGCCAGATGGCCTGCCTCAGTCAGCTTGGGGTATTGAGCCCAGAGCCCGGGGCGCAAAGGTCCCACCCATCACCGCCGCGAAGACCATCCCGCCATGGCCCCGCTCGTGGCGAAGGCGACCGGCTGGGAGCTGCAGATCGCCTCCCGCGGCCGACACGGGTCACCGTACTCGTCCATGTAGCCCAGCCTCGCCCATGACCATCACCGCCCGCACAATCGTCCCAGGGACCGTGGACGGCGAGGCCCTCGTCTCCCGGCAGCCGCTGAACTTCCTCGCCGCCTTCAAGGGCGCCGTCGCGTGGCGGCACCGCCGGGGCAGGATCGAGGACTCGAGCCACGACCTCTACGGCCGGCGCGCCGCCGGGAAGATCCTCGTGCTCCCCCGCTGCGTCGGCTCCACCATGAGCTCCACGCTCCTGCTCGAGCTGCACGCCGCCGGCAACGCCCCGGCGGCACTGATCTTCGCCGAGGCCGACGAGACCATGGTCGCCGGCGGCCTCATGGGCGAGCTCTGGTTCGACCTACCCCTCCCCATCGTCGACCGCCCCTCCGAGGACCTCTTCGCCCACATCCGCACCGGCGCCCACATCTCCCTCCGAGCCCACCCATCCTCCGCCACCATCTCCATCCCCTGAGACCAACGATCTAGCCCTCGTCTTCGGCCAACTCCAGCGTCACCCCACTCACCATCAGCACGAAGTTCCCCCCCGGCGTCTCCGCCGCCGCCGCCTCACTCAACTCCAGCTCCAGCCTCGCCAACGGCCGAGGGTCCGTCTCCACGACTACCGAGAACGCATATGCCGGATACTCGCCAACCTCCGGATCCTCCTCCAACCACACGTACGCCGGCGCCACAGGCTCATGCGCCAGCCTCCGCCCGTACGCCGGGTGCCCATGGCTCCACTCAGCCACATCCACCCCCTCGAACAACTGCACCACCTCTCGCCCGCCATCCGCGTACACCGCGTGGATTGCGCCGGCGGGGGTGCCGTGGGGCGTCTCGAGGGAGAAGGCCGTGAGGAGCATGAGATGCACGGCACGGGTGACGTGACCGGCGACGGGGAGCTCGTCGCGGGGAATGGTGATACCGAGGATGTGGCCGACCATGAGGAGCTGGGTGCGGCTGGGCTCGTCGGCGAAGCGGAAGGGGATGTCCGCGTACGTGTGATGAATGCCGTCGCCCAGCGTGCCGAGCATGTGGAAGGCCTCGGCGTCGGGGACATCCGGCACCGGCGCCTCGGCGTCCTGGGCCAGTGCGGCGAGGACGAGGACGGCGGCGGCGAGGCAGGCCACGAGGGCTATCCAGGGCCAGTGGTGTCTGGTGGACATGGCGGTCCCTTCCTTGTGGTGAGTCGGCGGGCCTCCCGTCGTCTGGTCCTCTCGCGGCCACAGCCGGGGCGCAAGCAGAACGGCGGCGACGCGATGGGATGTGCGTCGCCGCCGGTGTGGCCAGTTGCGTTGTCAACGGCGTGGAGCTTACGTCATGGGCCGCTGTCCTGCCTACCGATCATCAGAGGCGCAGCGGGTTAACATGCCGATGTCAGGTTCCCTGAGCCACTTGGCGTGACCATCATGGAAGGCGTAGTTGTCTCCGTCGTTGTGCGGGTGCTTCGACGCATTGCCCGGGCCAGCGTACTGGTTGCGCCAGTACGAGTGGAAACTGGCGAGTATGGCGTTCATGGGATGGTTTATCTTGAGCTCGACGATGAGAATCAGATTCGCCGGCGCCTCGAGGTCAGCCATCTTGGGAACCGTGAGGTTGTTCCCGATGTACGCGCCGCGGTTCCTCCCGGACGCGCAGATCCGCCCGCACCCGGGATAGGAACACTGGTCCGAGGCAGACTTGGGCCCGTGGACCGGATTGCACCTGGGGAGGGCGTAACTGTCGGGATACGCAGGCGGGTACATGGGGACACAGTAGCTCTGCATCGTGCTCCAGCTCGGGCACGAGTACAATCCCTTGTTGCGGACGTAGGGGTAGATCTCGGTCTTCCAGTTGTAGCACCGGGCGTTGCTCGCGTGCGTACACGGCCCAGTAGCGGGGCCGCTGTGTATCCGCAGCGGCAGGGTCTCGTCCCAGTCGGTGGCGTACATCTGGAAGGCGAGGGCGAGTTGCTTCATGTTGCTCAGGCATGACGTCTGCCTGGCCTTCTCCCGTGCTTTCGCGAACACCGGGAATAGGATCGCCGCGAGTATGGCTATGATGGCGATGACCACCAGCAACTCAATCAAGGTGAAGCCTTTGGACATCCTCATCATTCTCCCTCCTTGTACTGGATGCGCAGCAGCATGCGTACGGCACCGCGTTCCGCCGGCTATCACCCCTCTCGGGCCCGGCTCTGTGTCTGCTCCCCATCAGGCGCACCAGCACTACACGTCCGTCACGGCGCGCGATGGCACAGCGCGCGGACGTGCCAAGGCATCGTGGTGCTGACGGCAACTACGCCTGGGAGCAGCCTCGCCACACTGGGGAACAGGACGGTGGTGCCCGAACGGCGAGGGAGGCACTGCACCGCCACGTCAGCTTAGCGGATCTGCGTTGCTAGCCGACCTGGTGGCAACTCACCGAATATATACCACAGGAAGACGAACGGCGCAAGAGGGCGTGGGGATGAAGAAGCGGCGGCGACGCACACATCTCATCGCGTCGCCGCCGGTGTGGCACGTTGCGTTGTCAACGGCGTGGAGCTTACCTCATGGGTCGGTGTCCTGCCTACTGATCATCAGAGGTGCAGCGGGTCAACATGCCCACGTCGGGCTCCCTGAGCCACTTCGCGTGGCCATCATGGAAGGCGTAGTTGTCTCCGTCGTTGTGCGGGTGCTTCCAGGCATTGCCCGGGCCAGCGAACTGGTTGGCCCAGTACGAGTGGAAAGTGGCGAATACGGCGTTCAGAGGGTGGTTTATGTGGAGCTCGACGATGAGGATCATATTCGCCGGCGCCTCGAGGTCAGCCATCCTGGGGACCCTGAGGTTGTTCCCGACGTATGCGCCGCGGTTGAGCTGGGACCCGCAGATCCTGCCGCAGACCTGGCACTGGTCCGAGGCAGACTTGGGCCCGTGGACCGGATTGCACCTGGGGAGGGCGTAACTGTCGGGATAGGCAGGCGGGTACATGGGGACACAGTAGCTCTGCATCGTGCTCCAGCTCGGGCAGGCGTACAATCCCTTGTTGCGGATGTAGGGGTAGATCTCGGTCTTCCAGTTGTAGCACCGCGCGTTGCTCCCGTGCCTACACGGCCCAGTGGCGGGGCCGCTGTGCTTGCGCAGCGGCATAGTCTCGTCCCAATCGGTGGCGTACATCTGGAAGGCAAGGCCGAGTTGCTTCATGTTGCTCAGGCATGACGTCTGCCTGGCCTTCTCCCGTGCTTTCGCGAACACCGGGAACAAAATCGCCGCGAGTATGGCTATGATGGCGATAACCACCAGCAACTCGATCAAGGTGAAGCCTTTGGACATCCTCATCATTCTTCCTCCTTGTACTGGATGCGCAGCAGCATGCGTACGGCACCGCGTTCCGCCGGCTATCACCCCTCTCGGGCCCGGCTCTGTGTCTGCTCCCCCATCAGGCGCACCAGCACTACACGTCCGTCACGGCGCGCGATGGCACAGCGCGCGGACGTGCCAGGG
>JASFTE010000453.1:0-4774 GCA_050114035.1 Armatimonadota bacterium
AAGCGCGGCACCGTGCATGTGAGGACGCAGGGCAAGTCCGTCAGGCGGCCCGGCTCCAGACGGCTCTCGGCCGATTGGTGCATGTTCGAGGCAGTGCAGCGGCTGCCGTTCGCCAGCGGCCCCGCACTGGTGTTGGACATGCTCGAGGGGATGAGCGTCCTGCGGGAAGGGCACCGCCTCTCGTACGCCGGGGTTGAGCGCGCCGCTCTCAGCGGGGGAGAGCTGGCCCTGCACCGGTTCCACGCACTGGGGCACGGGCTGCTGCCGTATGAGTACTGGGTTGACGATCGGCACAGGCTGGTCATGGCGGTGATGGGCGCTCGTGCCTATGTCCTGGACGACTCGGCGCAGGAGGCATTCAAGCAGCGAGTCGAGGGCTCGCGCGCCTACCAGCAACGCAGGCAGCAGGCGGCAGGAGGGACATCAGCATGAGTAGCAGGAGCAGAGGCACAGCCAACTCGGCCTCGGCCATCGACCGCCGGCAGTTCATCCGGAGCACCGCCGGCGCGCTTGCACTCTCGGGCGTCGGTCTGCCCGAGGCCGCGCGCGGGGCCGAACGGACGTCGCGCCCGAATGTACTGCTGATCATTACGGACCAGCAGCATATGGACACGATTCGGGCCGGAGGCTGCCGGCACACCAAGACGCCGGCGCTTGACTGGCTTCACAGGCGAGGGGTCAGCTTCGCCCAGTCCTACAGCGCTAACCCCGTGTGCAGCCCGGCGCGCAGTTCCATATTCACAGGGCGGCCCACTGTTGAGACGGAAGTCTGTGTGAACGGCAGACATATCCGATCGGGCATTCCCAACATCGGAGAGTGGTTCGCACGGAACACGGACTACGAACGGGTATATTCGGGGAAATGGCATCTGCCTCGCACGCATCAGTCCACGATCGAGGGCTTCCGGGTCCTGCCCACGGGCATCGGGGGACAGGGCAATATCGGCGACACGTGCACCTCGCGTGCCTGCGAGGCGTTTCTGCGCAATCGCTCCGGCGACAGGCCATTCCTCTTGGTTGCGTCATTCATGCAGCCCCACGACATCTGCGAATGGCTGCGGCTCAACATGAACAATCCCGGCAGGCTGCCGTATGCCGAGCTGGCCGACGAGCTGCCGCCACTGCCGGAGAACTTCGAGTACGACCGGCGCGAGCCGCAGCACGTGCGAGATACCCGGCAGAAAAACGAGCCCGCCAAGGGAGGCTGGGACCAGAGGCACTGGCGGTACTATCGTTGGAGCTACTACAGGCACGTGGAGATGGTGGACGGCGAGATCGGGCGGATACTGCGGGGGCTTCAGGAAGCTGGGGCGGACGAGGATACGCTGATCGTACTCACTGTGGATCACGGCGAGGGGATGGGGCACCATCAGACCGTCCGCAAGAGCCGCGCCTATGATGAGGCTGCGAGGGTCCCGCTCCTCGTGTCGTGGCCGGGTCAGATCCGGAAGAACAAGACCGACGCCGGGCACCTCGTCACGGGAATGGACATAATGCCGACGCTGTGCGACTACGCCGGCATCGAGCCCCCGCCCGACGTGCGCGGCGCGAGCCTGCGGCCCCTGCTCGAGGGCGGGCCGGCGCGATGGCGCGGACACATCGTCACCGAGGTCCCGGGGGGCAGGGGCAGGGCCGTGCGCACGGAGCGCTACAAGTACGTCGCGTACGACGAGGATCCGATGGAGCAGCTCTTCGACATGCGCGACGACCCGGGCGAGACGCGCAATCTGGCCGCCGACGGGACGCACGCGTCCATGGTCGAGGAGCACAAGCGGCTCCTGGTCGAATGGGAGCGGCAATTGGACCCGGCGCCGAAGGCACACGGGCTCGAAGCATGGTGGCGGACGGCGTGAGCGCCGCGAGCCCGAGGAGATCGCTTGCTCCCACCGGCTCGCCGTCGTAGTCTGGCTTTGCCGGGCTAAGGACTGTACGTCCCCTCGAGGATGGCCACTGCTCGCGTCGCGACACGGCCCACGAGACCGTACGAGTCGTCCTTCGCCGCTTTCAGGTCGTCGAGCGCCGGTCGCGCCGCCTCGCCGATGTCCTCGAGCGCCAGCGCGGCGTAGTGCCGCACTACCTCGTTGTCCTTGTGCACGAGCTCCTGCCGGAGCACGGGCAGTCCGTCGCCGACCATGCCCATCTTGCACAGCGCCCGGGCCGCCGCCACGCGAACCGACGCGGCCTCGTCCGCAATCGCCGCGGTCAGAGCATCTCTGGCCTGCCTGGCCTCAGCCCCGAGATTGCCCAGCGCCTTGGCGGCCTCGTAGCGAACCGCGGGGGCCGAGTGCCTGATGGCCCGGATAAGCCCGTCGAGGCCCCGCTCGCCTGCCTCCCCCAGCGCACGCACCTCGTCGAGCCGCTCCACGACATGGCGGTTCTCCCGCTTCTGCAGGACCTCCCACGCGCTGTCGTGCGTCTTGTACATCTCGGCCAGCGCGGGCTCGGGGATCGCCCCGAGGTCTCCCGTCTCGTCCATCCAGACATCGAGCTGTGCGCGGAGTTGCTCGAGCGTGTCGCGGTGCCGCGGTGAGTCGGCGAGGTTCTTCAGCTCGTGGGGGTCGCTCTCCAGGTCGTACAGCTCCTCGATGGGCCGCGTGGGCAGAAACGGTCGCGCCTCGTCGGGAGTGAGCTTGCCCTCGGCGTAGAGCTGCCGCATGGTGATCATGATCTGCTTGTGGTTCTTATAGCGGTTGTGCTGCGTGTGGGAGCGCTCGGGGAAGAAGTTGCGGATGTACTTGAAGCGCTCAGTACGCACGCAGCGGATGCGCTCCACCGTCTCGTCGCAGCGGTCGCGGGCGGAGAACGCGTACTCGCGCGGCTCGTAGTCCGGGGCGAAGAGCGCGCGTCCCTGCACGTGCTCAGGCACAGGAAGCCCCGCCAACTGCAGCGACGCGGCGGCGATGTCGATGTGCTCCACGAGATCGTCGCGCACGGCGCCGGGGGCAATCCCGGGACCGCGGACGATGAGCGGGATGTGGATGCCGCCCTCGTAGAGGAACTGCTTGTCGCGGATGTGGCTGATGCCGTGGTCGGTCCAGAAGAACACGATGGTGTTGTCCGCGATGCCCTCGTCCTCGAGGCGGTCCATGATCTGCGCCAGCTCGGTATCGACGTGGATGACGGAGTTCAGATACCGCGCCCAGTCCTCCCGCAGCACCGGGTGGTCCGGGTAGTAGGGCGGCAGCTTCACGTCGGCCGCATCCACCGGGTTGGGCACCCTCGCGCCGCGGTACTTGCCGCCCCGGAGCTGAATCTGGGCGAAGAACGGCTGCCCCTCCCTGCGGCCGGACCACTCCGGCGCGTCGTAGACGGCATCATCCCAGACGAAGTTGTAGTCCGTCTTGCCCCAGGCTGCCCTGTCGAACTCGTCCCCGTCCCAGATGCGCCCGTTGCACGTGTAGTACCCGGCGTCCTGGAAGTACTCCGAGATGAGCCTGATGTGCTCGGGGAGGCGGATCTTGATCTCATCCCGCGACGAACGATGGTTGTGCGCGCCGATGGTCGTCTGGTACATCCCCGTCACCATGGCCGAGCGGCTGGGCGAGCAGACGGGGCAGGTGATAAACGCCCGGGTGAACCTGGCGCCCTCCCGCGCCAGACGATCGACGGTCGGCGTGCGTATGGTGGTCTCGCCGTAGCAGCTCATGTTGGCGGACATGTCTTCGGCGCACACCCAGACGATGTTCGGCCGCTCGGCAGGTGCGCCGGCCGCGCCCGCGCGTCCCGCCCCGGGGAGCGTCATGGCTGCCGCTCCCGCCCCGATGCGCTTCAGGAAGCCGCGTCGCTGCATATTGTCCTCCCGTTCTGTCTCCAGCATTCCGCTCACCTATACCGCTGCCCACGGCATGTGTCAACCTTCGAGGGAGGAGACCCGTCCGACGGCGAAGGGGCCGGGGCCGCCAGGGCCGAACGGAACCGCCGTCGCTGGGAAGAAGGGAGCCACCATGACAGCGAACGACTTACGCGAGCACTTCCTCTCCCGCGCCGACTGGGTTGATCGGGAGACGACGGTGGACAACATCATCGTCGGCGATCCGGACAGGGACGTCAGCGCGGCCCTCGTCACCTGGATCAGCAGCTTCGCCGCCGTCCGCGCCGCCGTCGAGCGCGGCGTCGCTGCGCTCATCACCCACGAGCCCACCTTCTACAGCCACCGCAATGAGCTCGACGCCATCGAGGAGTCCCAGATCGCGCGGCAGAAGAAGGGCTTCCTGGACGACAGCGGCCTCGTCATCCTGCGCATCCACGATTGCTGGGACCGCTGGCCCGAGATCGGCATCCCGTGGGCCTGGGGGCGCTTCCTGCAGTTGGGCGATGCGCCCGCCGCCTTCGGCGCCGCGAGGGCCCAGCACCGCTACGACATCTCGCCCGTCACGGTGGATGAGCTGGCACGGCGCATCGCCGACAAGACCGGGGCCATCGGCGAGCCGAGCGTGCAGGTGGTCGGCGAGGGCGCCCGCGAGGTGTCGCGGGTGGGCATCGGGACCGGATGCATCTGCAGCGTGCCCGTGTACGTGGAGATGGGCTGCGACGTCGGCGTGCTGTGCGACGATGGGGCGTCATACTGGAGCCGCGTGCAGCCCGCCGAGGACATGGACTTCCCCGTCATCCGGGTCAACCACGGCACGTCCGAAGAGCCGGGGATGGTGTCGCTTACCCGGTACATCAACGATGAGGTGGACGGCGTCACGGCCGAGCATCTGCCGCATGGGAGCTGCTTCCGCCTGGTCGGGACGTAGCCGTCTCGGGCCCTTCGGAGGGCGTCCGCGCCACG
>JASFTE010000454.1:0-4773 GCA_050114035.1 Armatimonadota bacterium
CAGGCCCGCGGCAAGCTGGTGCTCATTGGGAACATCGAGTTCCGGCACCTCGAGTTCGCCACGCCGCGGGAGATCGACGAGAAAGTGCACCAGGCCATCGAGCGCGGCGGGAAGCAGGGGATGATCCTGGGGCTGAGCGCGACGGCGATCACGCGCATCAGCGACCGCTATCGGGACAATGCGGTGCAGTACATCGAGTCAGGGCTCCGGTATGGAGCCCTGAACGGGAGCGAGGGCGTCGCGGGATAGAGTGCCCGCGCCACGCGATGCTCGGCCCCCGGCGACCGGCGCGTCCTCGGCGGGGCGTCACTCCTTGGTAACGTCCGTGACCTGATACTCCCGGCCCACGCGCCGAACCTCGTAGACGCGGATGCCCTGCGACGTGCCGGCGGCCACGTACCGTGTGGTCCCCGTCTGGCTGAGCACAACGATGGCGTTGACGTTCACCGCCCCCGCTGCCCCCGTCCCTGGCGTGCCCCCACCGATGGTGATCGGAGGCACCTGAGCGACGGCAGCCACCACAAGACCGATGGCGACAAGTCCTACGATGATGAGTGTGACCTTGGCTGTCATCGAACGCAGCATCATCTGGTCATCTCCCTTCCGTCGGTGAGTCTTCGGGCTCCTGCGGCGCAGGCGTCGGCTCCACGGCGAGGGACATGTGCCGCAGTGCCACGCTGCCCTTGCACGTGAGGCGCAGGCTGACGTGGCGCTCCTCGTGCGCCCCGAGGCGGCCCATGGATACGCGTCCCTCGACGACCTCCTCGTCGGGTCGTATGACCCGGGCGACCAGGTCCAGCGGTCCCGTCCGGCCCGAGCCGCCGTTCAGCACCTCGGCGTAGACATCGATCACGTCGCGGGACTCAGCGATGTTGCAGTTGTACCGCGTGACGCGAACTGCCTCGGCGCCGGCCTCGGGCCCCGAGTTCCTTCCACAGCCAAAGACAAGGGCAACAGGAGTGAGGAGAAGAAGGCCGACACCTGTCCGACGCATCTTCCTTTGCCTGGTTGCCTTGTCGGCACGGGACATCCTCGGGATTATAGCATAAAGGCACGGCTAAGGGTAAAGGTCCGAGTATGTCCGCCGCCTCAGCCAAGATCCACCACCGTCACCCCCTCGCCGCCGGCGGCGCGATCGGCGATGGTGAAGGACTTCACGTGAGGGTGCGTCTCAAGATAGCGGTGGACCCCCTCGCGGAGCGCGCCCGTACCCTTGCCGTGGACGAGGCGCACTGACGTGCGCCCCGCGAGGAAGGCGTCATCCAGGTACTTGTCCAGCTCCGCGGTGGCCTCATCGACCGTGAGGCCGCGCAGATGGATCTCCCCCGTCGTCTCGAAGGCCTTCACCAGCCGAAGCTTGGCAGCAGTGTCCCGGGACTCCTCCGATTCGAACTCCTCGACCATCTCGACTTCGCCCGCCTTCACCTCCACGCGCATCGACCCGATAGCGACCTCCAGCTTCCCGTCCACGGGAGCGCCGACAACAACGCCCTGCCGGTCGAGGCGCGGGACGCCAACGAGGTCGCCGGGGCGCAGATGGGGCGGCGGCGATGGCGCTTCTTCCGGCAACGCCTCCTCCTGCTCCTCCGCGACGGCATCGCGCAGCCTGGACAGATCCTGCCGCGCCGATTCGGTGGCTCGCGACTGCCGACTCTGGCTCTGCAGACGCGCTATGATCTCCGCGGCCTCCTGCTCGGCCCGGCGGATGACGCCGCTGGCCTGCTCGTAGCCCGCGCGCAGGGCGTCCTCCTTCTGCTCGGCCAGCTCGGCCAGCTGTGCCCGGTACCGGCGGCCCAGCTCCTCGATCTCCCCGCGCGCGTCCTCGGCCTGCGTCCGCTCGCGCTCCAGCCCGCGCTGCGCCTCCTCCATGCGGCGGATGATCTCCTCGACGCTCAGCGCGGCTTCGCCGACGTGCTCCCGGGCGCGCTCGATGAGGGAGCGCTGGAGCCCGAGGCGCTGGGCGATCTCGAGCGCGTTGCTGGAGCCAGGCGTGCCGATGATGAGCCGGAAGGTGGGCTGCAGTGTGGCCGGATCGAACTCCACGGACGCGTTCTCGATGCCCGGATGCGTGTAGGCGAAGGTCTTGAGCTCGTTGTAGTGCGTCGTGGCGAGCGCCGCGGCGCCGCGCCGGACGAGCGTCTCGAGGATCGCACGGGCGAGCGCCGAGCCCTCGGCCGGATCGGTACCGGCCCCGATCTCGTCCAGCAGCACCAGCGCATCACGGTCCATGCGGCGCAGGATGCTCACGATCTGCGTCATGTGGGACGAGAAGGTGCTCAGGCTCTGCTCAATGCTCTGCTCGTCGCCGATGTCCGCGAACACTTGCCGATACACCGGCACGCGCGAGCCGAGGTCGGCAGGGATATGCAGGCCGGACTGGGCCATGAGGCACAGCAGCCCTACCGTCTTCAGCGTGACCGTCTTGCCGCCCGTGTTCGGGCCCGTGATGAGCAGTGCGCTGAACTCCCGCCCCAGGTACACATCAATGGGGACGACGTCGCCGGTGAGCAGCGGGTGGCGGGCCTTGATCAGGCACAGGTACCCCGTCTCATCCAGGTCCGGCGGCGCGGCATCCATCACGGCGCTGAGCCGGGCCTTGGCGGAGATCAGATCGAGCTCGGCGAGCGTGTCGAGGTCGGCCAGGATGTCCTCGGCGCGCCCGCCGACGCTGCCCGAGAGCTCCTCCAGGATGCGCTCGACCTCCTTCTGCTCGTCGAACTCGGCCTGGCGGAGGTCGTTGCCGAGGCCCACGACGGCCTCGGGCTCCATGAAGACGGTGGCGCCGCTGTCAGAGCGATCGTGGACGATGCCGTCGAACTGGCCCTGGAACTGACTCTTGATGGGGATGCAGTAACGGCCGGAGCGGACGGTCGGGAGGCGCTCGCGCAGCAGCCGCCCGACGGCGCGTGCGCCCACGATCTTGTCAATCTCGCCGAGGATCCGCTCGCGGAGTCGGCGGACCTGTCGCCGCAGTCGCGTCAGCTCGGGCGAGGCCGAGTCCATCACCTCGCCCTCGTCGTCGAGGGACTCGCGGATCGCCCCCTCGAGCTCGGCGTACTCGTGCAGGCGCGCGCCGATGCGGCTGAGGCGCTGGCAGTCCTCACGGATGCGCTCCGCATGCTCGCGCGCGCGCCGGGTGCAGCGCAGGGCGTCGCCGACCAGGTTCAGCTCCTCCCCGCCAAGAACGGCACCCACGGCCGCGCGCCGGGCCAGGTTGCCCACATCGGTCAGGCCGCCGAAGGGAAACGGTCCAAAGTCCTCCATGGCCTGCCGCGCCTCGGTGGTGAGGGCGAGCAGCTCGGCGACCTCCTCACGCGACGCGCCGGGGGTAAGAGCGGCCACGCGCGACTTGCCGAGGCTCCAGGCGGCCTCGGCGGCGAGCAGCTCCTTGATCTTGTCGTATTCGAGCGAGCGCAGCGTGCGAGCGTCCACGAGGGCATCGCCACCGTCGTCGTCAGTCATCGGTTCTCAGTCGCTTGTCGTCGGGCTGCGGCCGGCCGGCCAGAAAGGCGGAGAGCGAGTAGCGGTCGGCGAGCACAGTGAAACAGATCAGCACGACCGCGACAGTGATCTGTGCCCATACAGGTAGGATGAGCGTGAGTGCGACCCCTATACCCCCGCCGAGCGCATACGCGCCCACGTCGCCGAGCATTGCGCGCCGGCCCAGATCCACTGGCAGGGCCACGAGGCAGCCGAGCGCCACGGGCGCGATTGCTGCCAGCGGCCTGGATGGAGCAGTTCCGGAGGCGGCCACCGCGATGCCGATGAGGGCATAGGCGCCGGTGGCGGCCGTCAGGGCCCTGCCGGGACGAGTGTCGAGCAGGTTCGCGGCATTGGCGCACAGCGCCACGAGCGCCCCGGAGACAACGGCCTCCGCCCCCAGGCGGCCCCAGATGAGTGCGCCCACGGTGATCCCGACGGCCGCGACGCCGACGGCCTTGAGCTGGCCGGCGGTGAGTTGCCTGCGCTCGATGAGCAGCCGGAAGTGGCCGGCAAGTCCCTTGGGCGATGCGCGACCGTAGAGGTCGTCCAGCAGGCCGAAGGCGCCGCAGCCCAGGACGGCCGCGCAGACGATGATCGCCTCGCGGGTCCATGCGCTGCCGAGGGCCATCGCGAGGCCGACCGCTGCGAGAGCCAACGCCGGGAAGGCGACACCGTACCCGGTGGGTATCGACTCGCCGGCGTAGTTCTGCCCCTGCCAGCCGAGGAGGCGAATCGCGGCAAGGCAGAGGACCAGCAGCACAACGGATATTGGCACCAGGAGCGCCAGCCACACGAACAGCGCGCCGGCGGTCATGGCTGCTCAGGCATCTCCGGGAACTGCCTGCCGGCGCTGGGCTTGATCCCGTAGTTGCCGTCCACGCCGGCGAGGGTGAGAACGAGGGAGTACTGCCCGACCGGAGTGTCAACGTGATCGACGGTGGAGATGTCCTCCTTCTGGTAGGCGCTCATCACGGATTCGACGACGTCGTAGGACTCGCAGCCGACCACGCAGTCAATGGCGCGGCTGGATCTGAGATGCCGTATCAGGGGCAGCTCCAGATTCTCGAGCCGCTCCTGGTCCGGCGAGTTGTTTCCACCGACGACAATGGCGAGGCTCGGCCTGCCCTCGGCCTCCTGGTCTATGCCTGCGAGTCCGCGGCGGCTCAGTGATCGAAAGACGTCCGCCTCGCCCCGCACGACCACCTGGGCGACCTTGCGAGCCACGGCCGGTGCGAGGCTGTCGCCGGGGTCCGGATTGAGCCCAAGATCGGCGGCGAGCTTCTCTCGATT
>JASFTE010000455.1:0-4763 GCA_050114035.1 Armatimonadota bacterium
TGACGCAGTAGATCACGATGACGTCGGCCCGCCGCAGCTTCAGCAGCCTGGTGAGGAGCGGATGAAGGGCCACCAGGGCGAAGAGAGTCGCGAGGGGAAGCTGCGGCGAGGCGCCGAGGCCGTGCAAGATGCTGGACGTGTGGAAGCGCACGCCAACGACGGCGAGGACGAAGGCGATGATGAGCGTCCGCAGCGGGACGGGCGATGGTTGTCCCTCGCCGGTGTCCGGGCTGTGCGTGTCCTCAGTTGCCATGCGCGTGCATCCGTACTGGTGCCCGGCGAGACGCCGACTCGCGCCGAGCCGCCTCGACTCAATAACCCAGGTCCACGGTCGCGGTCAAGCGGAGGTGGTGGTATAGGGCGGATGGAAGAGACACTGTGCGGTGTGTTCCGGCCGAAGGAGGGACGCGGCATGGCAAGCGAGCGGACGCAGAGGGTCGAAGTTGACACGCTGCTGGCAATGAAGGGCCGCGGCGAGAAGATCGCCATGGTGACGGCCTACGACTACCCCACCGGGCGCGCGGCGGAGGCGGCGGGCGTTGACATCGTGTTCGTGGGCGACAGCGTGGGCAACACGATCCTGGGCTATCCGGATACGCTGCCCGTCACCATGGAGGACATGCTGCACCATACGAAGGCGGTGGCGCGGGCGCGGAAGCGGGCGCTGCTGCTGGTGGATATGCCGTTCCTGTCATTTCAGGTCTCGCCCGAGGAGGCCGTGCGCAACGGCGGGCGCCTTGTGAGTGCGGCCGGCGCGGACGCCGTGAAGATGGAGGCGGCGCGGCACCTGGAGGCAGTGGAGCGGCTGGTGAACGCGGGGATTCCCGTCATGGGACACCTGGGCTACACGCCGCAGTTCACGCACGTGCTCGCCCATGGTCACGTGCAGGCCAAGACCATGGCGCAGGCGGCGCAGCTCTGCCGCGACGCGCAGCGGCTGTTGGATGCCGGGTGCTTCGGCATCGTTGTGGAGTACGTGCCGATGCGGCTTACGAAGCTGCTGACGCAGGCGCTCCCCATACCGACCATCGGGATCGGGTCGGGGCCCGACTGCGACGGGCAGGTGCTGGTACTGGCGGACCTGCTGGGCCTGCAGCCGGACCTGAAGCTGAAGCACGTGAGGCGGTACGCGGAGACGGGCGCGGCGATGGAGGACGCCATCTTCCGGTACGCCAACGACGTGCGGGCCGGGCGATTCCCGACGCCGCAGCACGGAGCCGGGGGACTGCAGGGCGAGGAGCTGACGCTGGAGCGCGTGCGGCAGATGGCGGCCGGAGAGGTGCGGTGAGGTCGGGCGGTCTCATGCGCGCACCCGGCGACTGATCCAGTCGAACAGGGCGCTGGTGACGTGGCGGCGTGGCGGGCCGGGAGCGATGCCGCGAAGGGCGGTGGATTGGTTGAGACCGGCGGGGCGGGGGTTGGCTTCGAGCAGTACGGGGGCCACGCTCGCCGGCTCCTCATTCACTTCGAGCACCATGTCTATCCCCATGTGCTTCAGGTAGTCATCTTCCTCAAGGCCGGTGTTCAGAGCCAGCGCGGCGGCGACGGCCGCACGCCGCAGCGCGACGATGTCGTCGGCGCATGGAACGAAGCGGCGCCGGCCCTCGGCGGCCGGGCAGTGTAGATCGGCGAGGCAGTCGTTGATGTCGCCTATGGCGCCCTCGCGGCCGCGGGAGGCGATGGCGGTGTGGGGATCGGGGGCCACCTGCGCGAAGCCGGACTCCGCGAGGAACTCGGCGCCGTTCCAGGCGACGTTGAGGCGGAAGGCGACGCGACGGCGATCGGCGAAGCGGACGTTTCCGCGCTCCTGGCGAACGAGGGCGTCGTCAGCGGGGAGAATCGTCTCGCACAGGTGCTGTACGACGGGATGGTCCGGGCCGAGCCGGTGGGTGTCGTCGGGCTCGATGCGGGCCGCGAGGGCATTGCGGCCCTCCGTGCCGCGATTGGGTTGGGCGATTACGGTCGTCGGCGCATCGAGGGTCTCCAGGAATGCCTCGAGCTGCGCCCCAGCCTCAACCGCGGAGCAGCCGCGCGAGATCCTGGCGGCCGCGGGGAGGACGAACTCGTCGCCGTCCGCGAGATGAGCGGCCCACAGCTCGTGAGCTCGCATCTTGTCATCGGCGCGCGCGGAGGCCGGGTGAGGGTTGATCTGCGGCAGCCCGGCGCGGTCGCAGTCGGCGGAGATGGCGGCGTGGAGCTCGTGTTCGCCCTCGATGGGAAGGTGCAGCGTCCACCCGACATCGAGCCGCACCGGGCGCTCGAGGGTGACCCGCGAGACGAGTCCGTCTGCCCCGACCAGGAGGGCCCGCCGCGCACGGCCGCAATCGGACGTGCGCCAGTCGGCGTGGATGCCGAGGACGACCACGCGGTCCGACCCGCCCCCCCGTGCAGCCACGTCGGCGTCGAGGTGAAGCTGATGGAGGGTACTCTGGAACAGCTCAGGCTCGGCGGCGAAGATGAGGCCCAGACGCGGGCCGTCGCCATGAAGCTCAGTGAGGGCCTCGTGAGAGAGGGGATTCGTGCGGAGCTCGGGGAGCTCGACTTCGGACGCGGGCATGGCAGTCGTCCGCTCCGCGCGGGTCTGCGTCATTCGGCCTCGAGGCCGAGGAGCTTGCGGGTCTGTGCGCGGAGTTCCTGCATGACCTGGACTGCCTCGCGGGCGTCGTCGGGCGTGATCTCGAAGCCGGGGTATCGGGTGATCACAGCATACCGGTTGAGAATGTCGAGCCTGTCATCGAACTGCCTGAAGCCGGGCTCGCCTTCTGTAACAAGATCATTCAGCACGATGAGGTTGTGGATCTTGGGCACGACGACCGAGTGGTACACAAGCGCGGCTTTGAGGTACTTCTCGATGCACTGCTGACAGAGGAAGCAGATGACGTCAGGGACGTCCTCTGGATCCAGCGCCGACGCTGCACGGGAGTCCTCGTCTGCCTTTGCTACCCAGGCCTCAAGGGGCGCCTCGTTCATACGCCACCCTCCCCCGCTCCACGATGTCCCCGATGAAGTAGTCCCCGATGTCCAATCGATAGCGCAGCTCACTGGGCGTCTTCACGAATACGTCCAGAGGCAGCAAGTACGGGCGCTGCTGGAATCTCCGCAGGAGACGCGACACCTCCCGCATCCGGTCCAACTCCCGCACGTCCGTCTCCTTGATGACCAGGACGTCCAGGTCGCTATCCTTGTGTGGCTTGCCCCACACCCGCGAGCCGAAGAGGATGATCTTCTCCGGGGCGTACTCGTCGCGGATGGTGTCCACGATCTGCTGGATGACGTCGTCGGTGTTCATCGGCCCTACCTCGCGGCGGCTGAGTCAGTCTCAGTCCAGTTCAAGGAGCGCCCGGATCTCATTACGTGCACGCTCCATCGCCTCGCGTGCCTGGCGGGCATGTTCGGCGGAGGTCTCGCTGCCCGGATACCGCGTCGCCACAGAGTATGGGTTGCGCACACGTAGGCGGTCGACAAGCTCGGCGAAGCGCGAATCGCGCTCGGTCAAACAGATCGTTGAGCAGGATGATATTGTGCGTCTTCCTGGCCGGCATGCCGTACCGCACGAGCGCGGCCTTAAGGTACTTCTCGATGCACTGCTGGCAATGGAAGCAGATCCCGCGCGGCGTGCGTTCCGGATCGAGTGACGATGCTATCAGATGGTCCTCCTCCGCCGCTGCCACCCAGTCCTCAAGCCATTCATCGCTCATACGCGACTCTCCCACGCGCAACGATCTCCTGGATGAAATCGTCCCCTATTGCCAGGCGATGCTGCAGTTCACTGGGAGTCTTGACCAGTATGTCGAGCGGCAGGAGATGCGGCCGCTTCTGGAATCCCTCCACCAGGAGCGAAACCTCCCGCATCCGATCAATCTCGTGCGCCTCGCTCTCCTTGATGACGAGCACGTCCAAGTCGCTATCCTCGTGTGGCTTGCCCCACACGCGCGAGCCGAAGAGGATGATCTTCTCCGGCTCGTACTGGTCGCGGATGGTGTCCACGATCTGCTGGATGACGTCGTCGGTGTCCATCGGCCTTACCTGGCGGCGTTTGCGTCGTCGCCATGCCATTCCTGACACACATCGTGCCGTCGGTCAAGGGGCTTGCCTGCGTCCGGGGCGCTCATCACGTCACGGGGTTTCAGGCGGCGCAAGGTAGCGTCCACGCGCCGCTCGCCTCCGGCTCGCCCGGGCGGTCTTGACACCGAGCTCCTCCAGGCGCTCCCGGTATTCTGCCGCGCGCTCGCCGAGGCAGCGGAAGATCGTGTAGACCGCCTCGCCTTTGCGTTCCGGGGGGAGCTGGTCGTTGTGCGGGCGCCAGAGGCCCGCGCCGGGGTTGGGCTCGATCTTGAAGGCGACAAGTGTGGGGATCGGCTTGCCCCTGGCATCGAACCGGAGCAGGCGACGGCCCTGTTCGTCGAACATGAGAATGGGCAGCGGGTCGCCGTCGTCGTCCGTGCGGGGGATGGGCTTCCCGCTCTCGTCGAACACGTCCACGTTCGTCGGCTGCCCGACGTCGTCGAACAGCGGCACGAGCCGCTCGGCCTCGCGGTCGAAGAGCTGCACGAGGCAGTCGTCCTCGTCCACGAGGAAGACCGGCATGTAGTCGCCCATCTCGTACGGGATGTCGGTGTCCGAGAAGCCGAGCAAGTCCTCGCCCACCTCCATCTGCACCCTATCGGCGAACTCCGGATGGATGTCCAGGTACTCCTCCACAATCTCCCGCCAATGCCGGCCGATGTAGCGCCGGTGAGCCTCCACCGAGGCGTGGGCCGCGT
>JASFTE010000456.1:0-4758 GCA_050114035.1 Armatimonadota bacterium
GAGGCCAGCAGTACGACAAGGACGACGCGATGCGCCCACGGTGGCCGCCCGCGCCGTGTATGCTCAGCCGGATCTCGCCTGCGACAGGATGGCCTGTTCATGAGAACACTGCCTGCTTCTTGGACAGCCGGGGCGCAGTTGCGGTTCGGACCCGACGCCACTTCGCCGTCCGGGACGGCTTCCCCTGCGCGCGCTGCCCGGCAGGAAGCCCCGCCGCCGCGCCGAAGGTATAGGTGCTGATGCTGGTTGATCTGACGCCCACATGGCCCATAGTGATCCCGCAGCCGCCTGAGGCGCGTGTGTGGTGCCGCCGCCCGCTAATCGTTGAGGTTCTGGTCATTGCGGGCGTGGTGGCCGCCCTCGCCATCCTCGGGCTGGTGCTCTGGCCCTTGAGCGGCTCCATCGCTGAGCCGTGGCGCATCGTCGTCGTGGAGCTGGTCGTCGCCGCCGTGCTCATCGCCATCGCCGGCCGCTTCCTCGTCCCTCGCCGGAGCGCCTTCATCCTGACTGAGGACGGCATCCTGCGCCGCGACGACTTCTCGCTGTTTGGTATCCTGAGATGGTCAGAGGACAACTGGCTCGCCGCGTGGGATGACGTGCTGAGCTATCAGGTGCGCCGTGACCCAGAGTCGGCACAGCGGTCTCCCGCCGAGGCGCCGGACCTGAGCGTGACCGCGGAGCCTCACGCGCCGGCGCGTGTGCGGGTGACATTCCAGGTCCTCGGGCGGCACGGCTCGCGCCCCGTCCACGTGCTGTGCAGCGGATCGGCTCAGCAGTTGGCGAGGCTGCACGAGGTACTGCAGGGCCAGGTGGCCCGGGAGGATGCGGGACTGCTCGAGGCATATCGGCTCAAGCGACCGGGGAGGGCGCGGCGGTGGGACGCACTGCTCGTGGCGGCGTGCCTCGGCGTTGCCATGTTCCCGGACCTCGCCATCCAGGCCTGTCTGACAGCCTGCGGCAGCTCGGTCGTCATGGAAGCCCCGCCGCTGAATGCGCTGCCCGTCTGGCGCTACATGCTCGGCGGCATCATCCTCGTCCTTGGGGTCGCCCTCACGACTCGCGTGCCCCATGCGATAAGCCCGGCGCTCGCGCTGGCCGCATTCTTCGTCACGATTCCCGCCGCACTGATCCCGGTGGACGAGCCGGCGGTGCGCGCGTTCTTCGGCGGCTACCTGTCCCCGGGGGCCACCCTGGGCGTCGCCTTCGTCGTGCTGCTCAAGCTCGGCGTCATCGCCGCCATGACGGCCACCTGGCGCGAGTACGTCACCCGGGGAGTGCACGATGGGACCAGCCGCAAGCGGCCATCGCCCGCGCCGCCGGCTCGGCGTGCGCGAGGGGGCGGAGGGCGGAAGGGGGGAGGTGGATAGCTCAGCATGACGTCCCCGGAATCCCACCGCGCTTGGTGGGGAGAGCGGCGAGGGCGTCTTGTCAAGAGATTGCTTCTGTGTCCCCGGATTGGAAGGAACAGAGCTGAATATCAAGGCTCAAAGCTGTGACTCCATTCCCTCAGAGGGCGAGAGCCGCTCACTTATTCCAGTGCGCGGTGATGTAGGCGTAGATGTTCACGCCGATCTTGTAGGCCGCCTCGCGGTCTTGCTGCTGCACCCACCACCCGGTGCCCTCCCAGAGGTCGCCGTAGTCGTTGCGGGAGAAGACAACGCCGAGGCGCTTGCCGACGGTGATGCCCTGCAGCGGGTGCTGCTCGCCCATGTCGCCGCGGGGCACCTCGTCCAGGACGTAGAAGGCCTTGTAGAGCTCGTGGTTCTTGGGCAGGTCGCGCGGCTCGACTCCGAAGACCTTCCGCATCTCCCGCCGGAAGCAGTCGCCGAAGGGCCCGTGGGAGTCCTCGCCGAAGATCGTCCCGCCCTGCTGTACGTACTTGCGCAGCACCTCGCACTCGGCGGGCGTGAGGCGGAAGGCCTTGTGGCCGCGCAGGTGGATGACGGGGGAGTCCTTGATGCTGTCCAGCTCCAGCGAGACGAAGCGCTCGCGGATCGTGACGTCAACGTCGGTGCGCCGGCGCACCTCCGAGAGCAGGTTCGGCATCCCCGAGGCGTCGGCGTTGTAGTCGCTGGTGGTGATGCCGAGGGGCATGTCGAAAATGCCGCTCACGTCCACATAGAGCCCGCCAGGGCGCGCCTTGGCGCCAGTCAGTGTGCGCTTCGTCCCGCCTGGTGGACCGGGGCCTCCGCCGGTGCCCGGGCCGCCTGGGCCTGCGTCGGCCTCGCGACGCACGGGCGGCACCGGAGGCAATCCGATGCCGGGCCCCAGCGCTGCCACTCTCGTGCCCGCCCCGCCCGCGTCCCTGCCGATCTGCAGCGGCCCACCGCGACCAGGCCCGCCCGGCCGTGGGCTCGTGCCGCCTGTGCCCCCGCCGCCTCCGAGGCGTACGACCGGCCCTCGATCCTCGCCCACGGCGTCGCCGATGCCGCCGGGCACAGCTCTTGCCGTCAGAACGCCGCGTCCGGCGCCGAAGCCGGCCGCATTGGGTCCGCCGGCTCCCGGACCGCCTACTCCGCCTCCGGGGCCCAGCCCCGGCACCAGCCCGCGAGCCCCCGGCGTGCCGCGCGCGATCCGACTCGTTCCGGGAAAGCCGAAGGCCTCCGGCCCGGTCCCGATGCCGCCTCCGGCGCGGCCCGGCGCCACACCTCGCGGGCCGCCTGTGCCACGTCCGCCGGCGCCAGTGCCACCCGGCCCGCCTCCGGCGCCGCCTCCCAGGCCACCTGGACCTTCCCCGCCCAAACCGATCCGCCGCACGTGCGCGTCGCCGTCGCCGACGCCGAATGGTACGCCGAGCCGCGGGGCGCCTTTGCCCGCGCCGCTGCCCAACGCCAGACCAGAGCCGCCTCGGCCGCCGCCGGGGCCGCCGATGCCACCGGCGAGGGCCACGGCCACTCGGCCCGGGCCGCCCCCGGAGGGCCCACGCCCGGTGCCGCCGAGCCCAGACCCTATCGCGATGGGCTCAGTGCCCATGGGGCCGGGGGCGATGTTCACGGGATCGCCGATGGCGTCCAGATTCATCGTGGGGCCTGCCGCGATCTCGGCCCCCGTGCCGGGCCCGCCCATGTCGGCATCCGGCCCGCCCGCGCCGAGCGTCGGCGTCGCCTTGGCGAAGCCTCCGGCAGGAAGGCCGTCACCCTTCGCGGCGCCAGGCGCGTCGAGGGCCGCGAACTGCACTCCGAGCCGCGGCTCGGGCCCACCGGGCTGGTCAGGGAAGTCAAGCTCGGGGCCCGCGGCCACGCTCGCGGGACGCGCGGAGCCGATATCCTGCGGTCCGGACGCGGCCTGCTCGCGCGGCACGCCGACCGTTACGACGTCGCCCTCGGGTCCGGCGCCCTCTACCTCGCCACCGGCCAGGCCAAGCTCGGGCCTGGCCTTCTCAATGGATCCTGAGCCCAGGTCCTGTTTCTTCGGCGATGGCGCCGGCGGCGACGGCAGCGCCGCCACCTGTAGAGGCTCCTCGGCCGGGCCCTCGAGTTCGGGCCCGGGCACCTCCATGTCCGGCGGCTCGGGGGTCTCGAGGGGTACCGGCTGGGGCGCCTGAGCGATTGCCTCGGCTTCGGGGAGCGTCCCGGCCTCCGGCTCGGGTGGGACTTCCTCCATCTCGGGCACGAGCTTGTCGGGCAGCGCCGCCATCTGCTCAGGGCGCGCCTCGGGCAGCTCCGCCGTCTCGACATCCGGCAGCGGCCGCTCCTCCGTGGGCGGCGCGGGTGGTGTGGCCAAGTCCTGCACCGTCGGCGGCGGGAGCAGGGCCACCTCGACGGCTTTGGCCTCCGGCTCCTCGACGGGCTCCACGGGCCTGGCAGGCTCGCGGCGCGGTATCACCTGCGTCGGGGCCCGGAACTTGGCGATCTCCACGATCTGCCGCTCCTGTGGCGGCTCCTCGGGCTCGGGCTCGGGCAACTGTGGCGGCTCCTCGACCGTGACGACCATCTCCGGTGGCGGAGCGGCACTCATGCGGCCACGTACGGGCACGGCGATGAGCGCCAGCGCGTGGATGACGGCCGACGCGGCCAGACATCGATGGAATACCTGCTTCGGTACGAAGGCCACCGGGCTACTCCTCCCTCAGCGTGCCCGCGAGCGTCGTGGCGCGGGCCCCCTCCAGTCGCGCGATGTCCACGACGGCGAACACGCGGCCGTAGGCAACGTCCTCGTCCGCGCGCACGTTGACTTTCTTCAGGCTCGTCCCGGCAAGGGCCGCGGCGAGGGCCTGCTGGAACTGACGCGGCTGCACCATCTCCCCATTGATCTGGATCTCGCCGTCGCGGGCTATCTGCACGGTCACTGCCTTCTTGGGGAGCTGCTCGGTCGTCGCGGCGCGCGGCAGGTTGATATTGAGCCCTCTGTCCCGGGCGAAGGTGCTGGTCAGCAGGAAGAAGATGATCAGCAGAAAAGCGATGTCGGCCATGGAGGCCATCGGGATGGTGTTCTCGAGCCGCAGCTTGCTCCTAAGTTGCACCGGTCGCACCTCCCGTGACGAGGTCCGCCACGTTGGCCGAGGCATCCTCCATCTGCAGCGCGAAGCGATTCACGCGGGAGACGAAGTAATTGTACGCCGCAAAGCAGGGGATGGCAATGATAAGGCCCGTGGCGGTGGTGATGAGCGCCTCCGAGATCCCCGCGGCAACGGTGGTCGGGTCCCCGAGCCCCTCGGCGGCGACGGCCGCGAAGGCCTTGATCATGCCGGTGACAGTGCCCAGGAAGCCGAGCAGCGGCGAGATGTTGGCGACGGTCGAGAGGGTGGGCAGGAAGCCC
>JASFTE010000457.1:0-4754 GCA_050114035.1 Armatimonadota bacterium
ACGTGTAGTAGTCCACATCGACCCGCCGAATCAGCGCCCGCTTCTGCTCCAGATCCAGCTCCTCCACCAGGTACGACTCCCCCAGGTGCATGTAGATCGCGCCCGGATGCAGCACCGGATACACGCTGATCTGGTCGATGGTACCGACGATGGCCTCCTTCGCCGGGTCCGTAACGTCAACGATGGTGTAGCTGTCCGTGGTGATGTTGCGCAGCGAGACCTTGAGGGCCGGCTGCCCCGGGGAGGTGTAGTACCACCGCTCGTTCAGCCGCCGCGCCATCTGCTCCTCCTCCATGATGGCCAGCACCGGCTCGGCGATGTCCCCGAACCTCGCCAGCTCCGCCTCCGCTATCGGCAGCTCATTGGCCGCACACGCGAGCTGGCTCGCCAGGATATTCCGGTTCCCCGGCGCAATGAGCGCCAGCTCGTTCGGCTTGCCGAAGAAGTGGCGCGGGTGGTGCATGAGGTACTGGTTGATGGAGGTATCGTACGCCACCAGGAAGGCCAGCGACTCCTCCTCCCCGCGCCCGGCCCGGCCGGCCTGCTGCCACGTGCTGGAGATCGTCCCCGGGTAGCCCACGATGACCGACGCGTCCAGCCCCCCGACGTCAATGCCCAGCTCCAGCGCCGTCGTGCTCGTGATCCCCAGCAGGTCCCCGGTGAACAGCCGCCGCTCGATCTCGCGCCGCTCGCCGGGGAGGTACCCGCCCCGGTAGCTCGTCACCTTGCCGGCTCGGCTCGGCGAGACTCGCTCCAGCATCTCCCGCACGTAGCGCGCCAGCAGCTCCGTGGCCGACCAGTTCTTGGCGAACCCGATGCTCCGCACGTCGCGCGCGATGAGCTCGGTCAGCAGCTCCGCCGCCTCCACATTGGCGCTGCGCCGCCGCTGCGTGAGCTGATCCACCATGGGCGGATTCCAGAACACGAACTTCTTCGGCCCCCGCGGCGCCCCGTCGTCGTCAATCAGCGTCATGCCCCGCTCGGTGAGCAGCTCCGCGTGCTCCTTCGGGTTCGCGATCGTCGCCGTGCAGCAGATGAAGATCGGCTCCGACCCGTACCGCTCGCACAGCCGATTGAGCCGCCGGAACAGCAGCGCGCAGTGCGACCCGAAGATCCCCCGCATGGCGTGCACTTCGTCAACGATGACGTACTTCAGGTTCGCCAGCAGCCGCTGCCACCTGGAGTGCGCCGGCAGCATGTTCACGTGCACCATGTCCGGATTCGTGAGGATGATGTTGCACGTGTCCCGCACCTTCGTGCGTGCCGAGCGCCCCGTGTCGCCGTCGTACGTGGCGATCCCCGGCAGCCCCTCGCACATCGCCTCGTACTCGCGCAGCCGCCGGAGTTGATCCTGCGCTAGCGCCTTGGTCGGGAACAGGTAGATGGCCGTCGCCTCGGGCTCCCGCAGGGCGCTCTCCAGGATGGGGATGGTGTAGCACAGCGTCTTCCCGCTGGCCGTGCCGGTGACGATGACCACGTTCTCGCCCCGCCGCGCCGCCTCCACTGCCTGCGCCTGATGCGTATAGAGCCTCCCGAACCCCTTCGCCTCCAGCATCTGCCGCACCACGTCCGGCAGCGGCTCCGCAAGCTCCGCGTACCGGGCATTGCGCGCGGCAATATCCTCCACGTGCACCATCTGCCCGCGGTACGACTCCGACTGCCGGATCTCGTCGAGGAATTCTGAGGCGTCCATCCTGGCTGTGTGGCACAGGTTGCTCGCCAACCCGTGGCCCGCTCACTCCCGCGGAATAGGGGCGACCCGTCGGATCGCCCCTACTATACACACACCGTCAATGTCCGCCAAGATGCCTACCGCGTCCCAATCATCAATGTCGTCCCCACCTCCGTGTCCACCCGCTCCACCGCCGAGAACCCCGCCCCCGCCAGCCACCCGCGCACCTCCGGCTCGCTCCAACTCGCGCCGCCCTCCGTATTCACCAGCATGTTGATGGCGAACAGCGCCCCGCTGGCCGGGCTCGTCTTGGATTCGTCCAGGATGAAGTCCTGGATCACGAAACGCCCGCCGTCGTTGAGCGCCGCGTGGCATTTCGCGTACAGCAGCTCGTTCTCCGCCGGGCTGCAGCTGTGGATGATGGCCGACCCGAGTATCAGATCGTACCCCTCGCCGATGTCGTCCACCAGGAAGTCCCCCGTCAACGTGCTGACCCGGTCGCTCAGCCCCGCGGCGGCAATCCCCCGCTCCGCGATGGGCGCCACCGCCGGCCGATCGAACACCACCGCCTCCAGCGACGCGTTCCGCCGCGCGAACGCGCACGCATACTGCCCCGGACCGCCCCCGAGGTCCAGCGCCCGCTTGACGTTGTCCAGCTCGATCAGATCCGCCACTCGCTCCGTCCGGTCGTGGGAGAAGCTCGCCATCGCCGCCATGAATCGCTCGGTGGCATCCGGGAAGCGCTCGCTCGGCGTCGCCGGCTCGCCCGTGCGCACCACGTCGTCCAACTGCGACCAGCTATCCCAGATGTAGTTGTAGTGTCCGAAGCCGCCCCCGATGTACGTCTCGCTGTCGGCCACGAGGAACTGCTCCGCCTCCGGCGTGTTGCTGTACCGCCCGTCGCGCTTCTCCAACAGCCCCAGGCCCACGAGCGCATTCAGCACCAGCTCCGTGGCTCGCGCATCGGTCCGCGCTGCCATGGCTACCTCCGGCGCCCTCCCGGCGCCCCTCGCAACGAACGTGAAGAAGTCGTGCTCCACGGCAGTGATGAGCACCCGGGCCTGCCAGTATCCCCGCGCCATCTCAAGGATCCGTTCCAGACTTGGGCTCTCTTCCACGGCACACTTCCTCCTTCGCCATCCTCCTTCGAGGTCTACCCAGCCCATGCGCACATGACCGTGGCCTCAAGAGCCCTCCAACCGGATCTCCACCTGGTGATCACCTTCGCGCTCCAGCACCACGCTCACCATGCCTCCCACGGCGTCGATCTCCACCTGCGAGCGATTCACCCGCACCTCATCCGGGTATCCCCACACGCTGAGCGACAGCCCCGTCGGCCCGGACGCCCAGCACCGCGCCCGCACGATCCCGTCGGATTCGCGCCGCGAGAGGTCCACGGCCGCGCTCACCGCCCGCTCGGCCCCGAGCAGGAGCTGACGCTCGACGGCCAGGCTCACGCCGTTCTCGAGCACGGCGCACTCCAGTCCCCCGTCCTCCCTCATCCGCGCGAACGCCTTCTGCCCCTGGAAGTAGACTCCCTCGGCCTCCACCTCATCCTCCTGTCCCGTCCTCACCAGCAGCCAATCCGTAGAGCCGTCTCGCTCTACCCTAACGCCGCAATACTCATCGCCACCCATCGCCCGAAGCGCGGCACCCGGCGCTCCCTTCGCCACCGGCTGCAGTGCCGTCAGGACCCGCAGCAGCCCCGCGCGCGCTCGCATCCCGAGCAGCACATGCCGATCCGGCTCCTCGCGCACCTCCATCGCGGCCCCCTCAGGCAGCAGCACCGACGCCAGGAGGTCGCCTTCCTCCCCGCACATCCGCGCCTGCGTCCCGTCTGTGGTGACGGGGCCCCCGGTATGCAGCAGCCACTCCACCTCGGCCTCCCTCCGCGGTTCGACCTCATCCAGCATCACCAGGTAGGCGTCCGCTCCCTCGCCGAGCATCACGAAGTGCCTGCGCACGACGCTGGCCGCATTCCCGTACGCTTCGCCGGCGTCGGCAACCACCGATGCATATTGCGGCGACGAGAAGAAGTCCGTTATCCGCCCGACGGCCTCCGCGTATTGACCGCCCCCGGTGATCGCGACGCAGTTGTGCGCCCTCGTCGATGCCCTCTCCGGCTCCGACGCAGCCGCATCGATAACGAACCGCTCGCCGCCCGCAACCAGGATGAACGAGTTCAGCCCCCGATGGCCTCTCGTGGCCTTCAGATCCCCGCTCCGGATGGCCACGTAAAGCGCCGCCTCATCCTCCCAGCTCGACCGCAGCGCCGCCCAGCCGGTGTCGAAGAAGGCCGCGCTCATGGGCAACCCCAACTCGGCCGCCCCCATCGGCCTACTCCACACCAGGTCACACGGATGCGCCCGCGTCGGCCGTCGCCGCCTCCGCCAGTTCCCAAACTCCCTCCTGCCCGTCCTCATGCCCAGGTAATGCAGCACCGCCATATCCGGCGCATCCGGCAGGCGCTCCCCGAAGTCCGCCGGGTCACCATCGGGCGCCGTGAAGTATATGGGGAAGTACCCCGTGTTCCGCACGCCGTCGCGCAGGATGATCTCATCGTCGCTCCGCCCGACGCCGCGCAGCGCCGCCGCAAAGCACATGGCATAGTGCATCCCGTATCGCCAGTGGCCGACCCCTTCGGCCCAGCCGCCGTCACCGGGAATTGCGTCCAAGAACACGTCGAGGTTCTCCGCCGCTGACTCCAGGCACTCTTCCGCCCCCTCCCACTCGCCCAGCAGCGCCATCGCCGCGACGCCACACCCACCGTTCACCACGGCGTTCCGGGTGCCGGGGCCCCGGAGCCACTCCGGCCCATCACCGACGGCCGACACGTACCGCCCGAGCGCCCTCGCCACGAGCCCGGTCCGCATCTCCTCCCGCTCGTCCTCGCTCAGCGCCTCATACAGCCAGTCGTACCCGACCCCGACGCCGAAGCACACCTCCCCCACGACCGTCGCCGACTCCAGCCGGCCGCCGTCGTCATCCCACAACGGCTCCGCGAGCGCCGCGTGCATCTCGTCCTTGGCCCGCCCGGCGTACTCCGACTTCCCCGTGAGCAAATAAGCAAACGCGCACCACA
>JASFTE010000458.1:0-4729 GCA_050114035.1 Armatimonadota bacterium
GTCGCTGGTAGTCGCCACGAGCGTCGGCGCGGCGCTCGGCGACATCGACAGGAAGGCTGCCATGGAGCCGACGCACACCGACGTCTACGTCAGCGGCGCCGAGGGCTACCACACGTTCCGCATTCCGTCGGTCGTGGTCACGCAGGAGGGGACGCTGCTGGCCTTCTGTGAGGGCCGCGCCAGGCGCGCGGATCACTCGGAGAACGACATCGTCGTGAAGCGCAGCACGGACCGGGGCGCAACGTGGGGGCCGCTTCAGGTCATCGCGGAGGACGGGAAGAACGCGCTCCTCAACCCCTGCGCCGTCGTTGTGCGGGAGACGGGGCGTGTGCTGCTCGTGTACCAGCGCTACGCCGAGGGCTTCCACACGAGCAAGACGGTGCCCGGCTACGACCCGGACGATAAGGTCTCCCGCTCCTTCATCACGCACAGCGACGACGATGGGCAGATGTGGGCACAGCCCCGGGAGATCACCCGGGAAGTGAAGCCCCCGACGAACGTGACGGCCACGCCGTCCGGGCCGGGCGTGGGTATCCAGCTTCGGCGGGCGCCCCATACCGGGCGGATCATCATGCCCTTCGTGCACCAGATCTGGCCGCTGCGCGAGGTGTGCGTCGCCTACAGCGACGACCAAGGCGCTACCTGGCTGCGCAGCGAGTACGCGGCCAGGGGGGAGGATGGCACGGGCGCGGAAGTCCAGGTGGTGGAGCTGACCAGCGGCGACGTGATGATGAACGTGCGGAGCATGGGCGGCAACAAGCGCCGCAAGGTGGCCATCAGCAAGGACGGCGGCGAGACCTGGTCGGGACTGCTCGATGATCCGACGCTCAGCGAGCCGCAGTGCCAGGGCAGCATTCTGCGCTACACCGACCCGCTGGATGGGCGCAAGAGCCGCATCCTGTTTGCCAATCCCGCCTCCACGGAGGGGCGCGAGAATGGCACGCTTCGCCTGAGCTACGATGAGGGCAAGACGTGGCCGGTCGCCAGGGTGATCTACCCCGAAGGGTATGCATACTCGTGCCTGACGGTGCTGCCCGACGACACCATCGGCCTGCTCTACGAGCGCGACGGGTACAAGGCCATCACCTTCGCGAGGCTCACGCTGGAATGGCTCACCGACGGCGAGGACCACCTGGCCGCGGCATCCCCGCCCCGCGACTACAGCATCCCTACGATTGATCTCTCGGACGAGAGGCGCCGGTGGGTGATCGTCGATCGAGTGCCGGGGAAGTACCTGGGCCAGCCCGATACGGTGCTCCTGGCCGACAACAAGACCATGCTTGTGGGGTATCCCCTCGGGCACGGCGGCCCCGACACGGCGCTCAAGCGAAGCAGCGACGCAGGCCTGACGTGGCGCGCGCGCCTCCCCGTGCCCGACAACTTCGCCGGCAAACACAACGCCCCGTCGATCCACCGAGTGACGGATCGGGAGGGCGTCGAGCGGCTCATCCTCTTCGTGTCGCATCCGCGCATGGTGCAGTCCGTGTCCGAGGACAACGGCGCCACCTGGACGCCGCTCGAGCCCATCTTCGGCGACGAGCTCCAGGGCACCCCCGGATACAAGGGCCACGCCCCGCCGAAGTCCGTCGTACCCATCTCGGGCGGGCGGTATCTGTGCCTGTACCACGACCACTTCCAGGACGAGACCGGCCCGGTCGTCGAGCCCATGCAGATCATCTCCCAGGATGGCGGCCTCACCTGGAGCAATCCCAGACGCATCGGCAGCCACCCGAAGTACCCCGGCGCACACCCCTGCGAGCCGTGCCTGATACGCTCGCCGGACGGCAAGCAGTTCCTCTGCCTGATGCGCGAGAACGCCCGCAAGTACAACTCCATGATGATGGTCAGCGACGACGAGGGCGAGACGTGGTCCGAGATGGTCGAGCTGCCGGGGAGTCTGACCGGCGACCGGCACATCGCCCGGTACGCGCCCGACGGCCGCATCGTCGTCACCTTCCGCGACACGACCCACGAGAGCCCGACCAGGGGCGACTTCGTTGCCTGGGTCGGCACGTACGAGGACATCATTGCGGGCCGCGAGGGCCAGTACCGCGTGCGCCTGCTGGACAACAAGGGCAGACGCGGCGACACGGGCTACGCCGGGCTCGAGCTCTTGCCCGACGGGACGTTCGTCAGCACGACATACTGCGTGCTCGAGGAGGGCGAACAGCCGCTCGTCGTGAGCATCCGGTTCAAGCTGGACGAAATCGACGCGAAAGCCGCAGCAGCAGAGCGCTGAGGGTGCCTACCATGAGTATGCGGTCCTCCCAGATGACGGCAGTCTGGCTGGCGGTGGTGTTCATGTCCCTGACGTCCGGCCGTGCCGGAGCTGACGCTGTCGAGAAGTACGACGTGGTCGTCTACGGCGGTACGTCTGCCGGCGTGGCCGCGGCGGTGCAGGTGGCGCGCATGGGGAGAACGGTCGTGGTCATCGAGCCGGGCATGCACTTGGGCGGCCTGACCGCCGGGGGGCTCGGCGCCACCGACATCGGCAACAAGGCGGCCATCGGCGGTATCTCCCGCGAGTTCTACGGGCGTGTCCATCGCTACTACGCCGACGGATGGGCCTGGAAGCAGCAGACCCGGGACGACTACTTCGCGCGGCTGCGGCGGCGGACGACGGAGGCCGACACCATGTGGACCTTCGAGCCGCACGCCGCCGAGGCGATCTTCCGGGCCATGCTCCAGGAGCAGCAGATCCCCGTCGTCTTCGGCGAGCGGCTCGACCTGAAGCGGGGCGTGGAGAAAGACAGGCGCCGCATCGTCGCCATCGTGATGGAGTCGGGGCGGACCTTCCGCGGGCGGATGTTCATGGACGCGACGTACGAGGGCGACCTCATGGCGAAGGCCGGGGTCCGCTACACCGTCGGCCGCGAGTCCAACGCCACCTACGACGAAACGCTCGACGGCGTCCAGACGGCCCGTGCCAGGCACCACCAGTTCGACGAGCCCATCGATCCGTACGTTGTGCCGGGGGATCCCTCCAGCGGCCTGCTCCCGCGTGTTGGCGGCCATGATCCCGGCCAGGACGGCGACGGCGACCATCGCGTGCAGGCATACTGCTTCCGCATGTGTCTGACGGACGTGCCGGAGAACCGCGTCCCCTATCCCCGGCCCGAGGGCTACGACCCCTTGCAGTACGAGGTACTGCTCCGGTACATAGACGCCGGGTGGCGCAGGATCTTCGGCAACCACCAGAAGATGCCGAACCGCAAGTCCGACACCAACAACCACGGAGCGTTCTCCACCGACAACATCGGCATGAACTACGAGTACCCGGACGGTGACTACGAGACCCGGGACCGCGTCCTCAAGGAGCACGAGACGTACCAGAAGGGCCTCATGTACTTCCTCGCCAATGACCCGCGCGTGCCACAGGACGTCAGGAACATGATCGGCACGTGGGGGCTGCCGAAGGACGAGTTCGTGGACAACGGGCACTGGCCGCACCAGCTCTACGTGCGCGAGGCCCGGCGGATGGTCAGCGACTACGTCATGACGGAGCACAACTGCCGCGGGTCGCGCGTCGCCGAGGACCCGGTGGGCCTGGGCGCCTACGGCATGGACTCGCACAACACGCAGCGATACGTGGACGCCCACGGCCACGTGCGGAACGAGGGCGACGTGCAGGTGGGCGGCTTCTCGCCGTACCCCGTCAGCTACCGATCCATCATCCCGAAGCAGCGCCAGTGCGCCAACCTGCTCGTGCCGGTGTGCCTGTCGGCGTCGCACATATCGTATGGGTCCATCAGGATGGAGCCGGTGTTCATGATTACCGGACAGTCGGCGGCCACGGCGGCAGTGCACGCCATCGAGGAGAAGAGGGCCGTCCAGAGGATCGACTACGAGCGGCTGCGGGAGCGCCTGCTTGCCGACGGGCAGGTCCTGGAGTGGACCGGAACGCGCCGCAGGCTCGTGGTGCTCGACCCGAAGAAGCTGCCCGGCGTGGTCGTCGATGACGCCGACGCAACCTTCACGGGCGACTGGCCGGTCAGCACCGTCATCAGCCCCTTCGTGGCCGCCGGCTACCGCCACGATGACGACGCCGACAAGGGCGCCAAGTCGGCCCGCTTCGAGCTGGCGCTGCCGGAGGACGGGCCGTACGAGGTTCGGCTGTCGTATTCCGTCAGCGACAACAGGGCGAGCAATACGCCGGTGAGGATCGAGCACGCCGAGGGGGCGGTGACCGTACACGTCAACCAGCGCCGACCGCCGACCATCGACGGCGCGTTCGTGTCGCTGGGAGTGTTCCGGTTCGCGGCCCAGCGACCCGTGGTGGTGACGATCTCAAATCAACATACCGACGGCCACGTGATCGTCGATGCCGTGCAGTTCGTGCCGGTGAAGCAGGAGTAGGCGCGGTTTACTTCGGCACGAGCGCAGGGGGCCACACATGCCACTCAAGCCACTCCCGGGCTTCAGATCCCTCGCCACCCACCACTGCGTCACCGGCTCGATGCGCCACGTGTACGAGTTTCACGACCATCCCCCTAGCGAAGACCTGCTCCTGGGCCTCGGCGCCGGCGTCGGCTTCATCTACTGGCACATGAAGGGCATGCCGCCCATGCTGGGAGGGCGCGCGAACTTCGAGCGCCCCGGCGAAGAGGGCCTCGAGAAGACCGCCGGAAAGCGCACCGGCGTGCGCGTCGAGTCGTTCCAGACCACAAGCGCCCGCAAGGCGGAGGCCTCCCTGCTCGAGATGCTCGACGCCGGCGAGCCCGTGATGGTC
>JASFTE010000459.1:0-4725 GCA_050114035.1 Armatimonadota bacterium
TTGACATCTCGGTCCCGCAGCGGATCTGCGTGTACGCCGACGACGGCACGAAGGGCATTATCGGGCGACCCACGGATTTGGGCAGGAAGCTGGCATGCTTTGCAGCAGCTCTACAGCATCTGAGAGAGCGCGGTTTGCGGGCTCGGTACGTGGACGTGCAGGACGTCAGAGTCGGTGCGCTCTTGCGGCTCGCGCCCGGCTCGCCGGCGCCGCCCTCGGGGGAGGCGTGACGGCGGCAACAGACTCGAACGCTGAGCCGGACTCACCGAACCACGCCTCCCACGGGCCTCGACGGGACGCCGAACCGTCGAGGCCCGTGTCTGGCGCCTTAGCCCAGCCCAGGGACGCCGTTGTCGGTCTCGACGTGGGTACCACCAAGATCTGCGCCGTCGTGGGCCGGCCCACATCCGACGGCCTGCTGGAGGTGCTCGGCGTCGGCCTGGAGCCCGCCGAAGGCCTCAAACGAGGCGTCGTCGTCGATATCCAGCAGACGACGGCGAGCATCGGGCAGGCCATTCGTAAGGCCGAGGCCATGGCCGGCGTCACCATCCGATCCGCCATCGTGGGCATAACCGGCGCTCACGTCTCCTCACTCAATGTGACCGGCCGTGCCAGTGTCTCGGGCCGGCAGGTTTCCCGCGAGGACTGCGACCGCGCCCTGCAGACTGCTCGGGGCAACGTGGGCAACCTCGGCGGCAATCGGGAGATCATCCACATCATCCCGCGCGAGTATGCGCTGGACGGCCAGACTGGCATCACTCGTCCGCTCGGCATGGTCGGCATGCACCTCGAGGTGAAAGCGCACGTCGTTACCGGCGTGAGCAGCATCATCACCAATGTGCGTCAGTGCGTTGAAGCCTGCGACGTCGAGGTCGCCGAGACGGTCCTTGAGCCTGTCGCCACCGCGGAGGCGACGTTGACTGAGGGCGAGAGAGACCTGGGCGTCACATTGATCGACATCGGCGGCGGCACCACAGACATCGCGGTTTTCATCGACGGCACCATCTGCCACACCTCAGCCATCGCCGTCGGCGGCAACCACATCACCCGCGACGTCGCCATCGGTCTCCGCGTGCCGGCCACCGAAGCTGAGCGGCTCAAGTGCAGAGCCGGTCACGCCCTCCCCAGCAGCGTCGGCGACCGCGAGCGAGTGTCCGTCGAGGTCGTTGGCACGGGGGACACGGAGCACGTGCCGCGACGGGTCCTCGCGGAGATCATCGATGCACGCCTCGAGGAGGTCTTCTGCCTGGTGCGCGCGGATCTGCAGCGCTCCGGCGCCCACAGCCTCGTCGGTGGCGTCGTCGTGTCGGGCGGCGGCTCGCAGCTCCCTGGGTTGCTCGCCTCCGGTTCCCGGGTGCTCGATGGCGTCCGCATGCGGAGGGGCACGCCGCGCCACATCACTGGCCTCGCCGGCCACGTGAGCAGTCCCATCTACGCCACGGCCATCGGATTGGCCCTATACGGCGCATCGCCTGCCGCCCGGACGGGCCCACTGGCACCCATGGTGGCGCCGGAGGGCCTCTTCGCCGGGCTGCGCGACCGCCTCGCCAGCGTCCTGGCACGACTGCGACGCCGGGGCGAGTGAGCCACGGCAGCGTGTCGTTCGCCCCCGCCATATGCTGGAACCTTCAGCCGGTCCCGTTGTCTAACATCGTGATTCCGTGTGATTCTCGTCACGTCGATGTGTGAAATGCAGGACCCCGAAATGGGGGGAATTTCGTGTCGTGCCCCGTCTCGCTGGACGAGCTTTCGGCGTATGTTGACGGCGAGGTAGGCGAGGGCACCAGTGCGACAATCCGGCAACATCTGCAGCACTGCGCCCGATGCGCGCAAATCGTAGCCTCCTTCGAGCTCATCAGCACGACCCTTCGCCGACAGCCGCAGGTCCGCATGCACCGTTCCGTCGTTGCGGACGTGTGCCGCGCTGTGGCGGCTCAGCACGAGCAGCGACCGCTGCCGTGCCACAAGGCGCTGCCGATGGCGTCCGCGCTGCTGGACGGTGAGCTATCACGCGCCGATGCCGCGCGTGTCCGGGCACACGTCAGCACGTGCGCCGAGTGCCAGGCCGAGTTCGCCCTGATGCGCTCCTGCACAACAGCCTTGGGCGAGCGCCAGGCTGTCCAGCCGCCGCCGACGCTCCGCCCCCAAATCCTCCACGCCGTCGCCGAGATGCCCGCGCCCGCCCGCCGTGCGATCCCGCGCGTACCGGCTTGGCGCACCGTCACGGCTCTGAGTGCCGCTGCCGCCGTCGCGGCGGCGCTCCTTCTGGGTGGATTCAGTGTTCTGCGCGGCCCCGCCGGGTCGGACTACCCGGCCCCGCCTGCGGTGGTAGCAGACCACACGACGTCGGCGCCGACGATGCCGGCGTCCGCCGAGGCTGCCTCCGCTGGCTCTGATGCCGCTCCTGGCGCTCGGACCTCTGAGCAGTCGCTAGAGACGACAGTCTCCCCGACGGATGAGGCACTGCCGGTGAAGGCTGCGCCTCGCAGGGCCGCTGGCCCTCCGCCAGCAAGATCTGCGGTAGTGCGGGTGGGGCACGATGTGGCCGGCCTCAACATGACCCCCGCCGAGATACGAAACGAGGAGTCTGAGAATCTGTCCAGCGATCACCTCCCGGTATGGGGGGTGGATGCAGTGCCCGAGGAGCCCAGCGAACGGGAATCTGGATTGAGCGACGAGACAGTCAGGCCGGGCACCGGCGGCTACGTGATGATCGGGGATGCTGACACCGGCGCCACATAGCTGAACAGGCGCAGGAAACGAGAAGGCACTGAGCCGTCCGAGGCGAACGGACAACCGTTGCCGATGGCGGCTTGCTTGTTTTGATGGGAACTGCGATCCGGGAGGCGGTCGTGAGCAGGACACTCCGACTCGTATCCACGCAGCGCCTTGCCCACCTCTTGGCCGCATTCGGAGCGCTGCTCGCCGTGGCCGCAAGTTGCGGCGGCGGTGGTGGCTCGTCGCCGCCGCCCACACAGCGCCCTGCCTTTGACGACGAACGGGCCTTCGCCGATCTGGAGACGCAGGTCCAGATGGGCCCACGCGCGCCAGGCACTCAGGGGCACGATGACGTTGTCACCTTCATCACCAACGCTCTGAACCAGTATGCCGATCAGGTGACGACGCAGCAGTTCCAGCAGTCCACCGAGCTCGGGCCGCCCGGTCACCTATATGACTTCACCAACATCATCGGCAGGTTCAATGGAGCCACCCCGCCCGAGGTGCTCGCCATCGGCGCTCACTTCGACACACGTCCCGTGGCCGATAGCGACCCCGATCCGGCCAAGCGGGGGGATCCGGTGCCCGGCGCCAACGACGGCGCATCCGGCGTGGCCGTGCTGCTCGAGATCGCGCGCGCCCTCAAGGCACAGACTCCGCCGCGCTCCGTGCTGCTCATCTTCTTCGACGCGGAGGACTCCGGCCTGTCAGGCGCTCCGCCGCCCTACTACGGCTTCTGTCTGGGCTCCGAGTACCTGGCGGCCAACATGGGCGCCCTGCGCATCGACAAGCTCATACTGCTGGACATGATCGGCGACGCCGACCTCGCTATCCCGAAGGAGCCCAACTCCCGGAACGCCGCCCCGCAGCTTCTGGACGAGGTCTTCCGCACGGCCAGCCGCCTGGGACACACCGCCTTCCGCGACGTCACCGGCCCAGCCGTGATAGACGATCATCTCCCCTTCATCGCCCGTGGCATCCCGGCCATCGATCTCATCGACTTCGCCTATCCGTACTGGCACACGGTCAGCGACGTGCCTGCTCACTGCAGCGCCGCTTCGCTCGAGCAAGTTGGGGAGACGATGCTCGAGGTCATCTACGCCGACGTCTGGTAGGCAGGTCGGCGGAGGGCGCTGCGGCGGATTCCGGGGACACAACTCCCATTTCTTGACGACACGCTGCCGCCGTCGTCGCCAGGGCCGGAAACGGCTACTGCGCCCCCGGGTTCCGCCAGTGAACGAGTGGGATGCCCACATCTCGCTGAAGCTCCAAGAGCCGGCCTATGTCAAGGGACTGGAAGAACCAAACGGCGTCTGGATGGACCGGGTTCTGCTGATCGTGCCGCAAGAGCAAGATTGGGCTGAGCGTGAGATTCAGCAATGACAGAGCGCTCGCGCTGCGAAAGTGAATGGCAATGAAAACGACTCTCAACCTCGTGACTCTCGGTGTCTTCCTGACTTCTGTGGTTCAGGCCAAAGCCGATTCCTTCCTCGTCGAGGATGGCCGGCCTCGCGCGGAAATCGTCATCGCCCAGACGCCGCCGCGCACGACGCGGCTCGCGGCGCATGAACTGCAGACTTACGTCGAGAAGATCTCCGGCGCGAAGCTGGGCATCGTGGCCGAGCCGAGCGGCAAGGTTCCCGTCAGCGTTTTCGTCGGCCGGAGTTCGCACACGGACAAATTGGGCATCACCGATGGAAAGCTGAGGTACGGCGCCTACCGCATTGTCTCCGGCGAGAACTGGCTGGTGCTCATCGGCGACGACACGGACTTCATGCCCATCGAGCCGTGGCCGCGGAGTAACGACGACATCGTCAGCGGCAGGATGCAGAAGGCGTGGAACGAGATCACGGGCGAGCACTGGGGTTATCCGCATTCGCAACTTCGCAAGCACTACACCGGCCCCACCCGACTCTTCGGGACGCCGAACGAGCAACACGTCGATGAAGACGGCAACGTGAACGTCTGGGGCTTCGACGAGCGCGGGTCGTTCAACGCGGTATGCGG
>JASFTE010000460.1:0-4724 GCA_050114035.1 Armatimonadota bacterium
AGCCCGGATCGGCCCGGATGGCGTTGGTGCCGGGGTTGGAGACCGTGGCCTCGCCCGTGGCGTGAAGCAAGTTCGCGTCGATGGTATTGTCCGGCGACCCCTCGACCTTGATTAGGTCGCCCGCGGAGCCGACGATGACGTTGCGCTCGATGCGGTTGCCGCGTGGCGGGCACTTCAGCACACCCCACTCGCCCCAGTCCCGGTTGCGGTTCATGCCGATGTGGATGCCTATCGTCGGCGCTCCGACTACGGTGTTGTGGGCGATGAAGCAGTCGGCCGTGGCCTGGTAGATGCCGCCCTGCTCGACCGTCGCACCGTAGGCGAGGCGGATGCCGGTGCCGCGCGGATCCACGACCACGTTGTGGACGACGCGATGGTGCGTGCCGTGCAGGCGGATGCCGCCGTCGCAGCCCTCGAAGCGATTCGCCTCGATCAGGCAATAGTGGCCGCCGCGCATGACGAGCGCACCACGGCAGTCTCTGAAGAGGTTGTGGCGGTACGTGTTGCGCGAGCTCTTGTTGCTGATGATCTCGCCCTCGCCGTCACACCTTAGGAACAGGTTGTGCTCGACGAGCGTCTGCGGCTCGAGGTGGCCGTAGTCGCGCTGGTTCGAGCCGATCTGGATGGTCTCGCGGCCGTTGCTTCCCTTGGGAGGCACGTCCTGGAACAGGTTGTGGTCGATGCGGTTACGGCTCGGGGGGCCGTGCTCCACCGCGTAGTTGCCGACTCGTACCTGGACGCAGCGGCCGACGGTGTTGATGATCTCGCAGTAATCCAGGCGGTTGTCGTCCGCGCCGTCGTTGAAGGTCACGACGGCCGAGCCGCTGCCGGAGTTGGAGTTCAGGAAGCGGCACTCCGTTACGCGACAATGCGTGGCCTGCTGGAACAGGACGATCTTGCCGGGCAGCACGCACCCGTCGAAGGTGAAGCCGCGCACGACCACGTGATGGCCACGGAGCTGCAGGGATGTCTTGCCGGTGAACGTGACTGCGCCCGGGGCATCCGGCCGGAGCACGATCGGCTGCTCGGCCGTGCCGCGGCACGAGAGGGACATGGTCCAGTCCGCGTACCGGCCGGCCGTGACGATGATGCTGTCGCCGGGCTGGGCCCTCTCCACGGCTCTGGCGAGCTCCTCGGGGGAGGCGGCCGGCAGCTCAGCCGCGCGACACGGGGCCCACCAACAGAAGGCGGCAACGATGAGGGCGACCCAACTAGCAAGAGAGCCCTGGTGTTGGAACATGCTCATCCTCCGGGCCGTGAGGGCTCCAGGATCTGGATTTCCTTGAATCGCACTTCCATGACGCGGCCGGAGTGCATCTGCAGCGCGAAGTGTCCTTCGGGCCGGCCCGGGTCATCCTCGATCTCGGCGCTCTTGGCACCGTTGACGTGTACGACCACGTGGCCTCCGTGGGCGGCGATGGTCATCTCGTTCCACCCGTCGGCCTTGAGGAACGCCTTCTCCTCCTCGGCCTTGGGCTTGACGAGCCATTTGCGGCCGTAGCTCTCGTAGATGCCCCCGGTGCCGGTGCCCGGCGGGCCGACCTGGATCTGGAGCCCGTGGGCTTTCTCGGGCGGCTTGATGACGGTGCGGACGTAGAAGCCGCTGTCGCCTGACAGACATTTGAACTTCAGCCGGACGGTGAAGTCCTTGAAGGCCTTGTCGCTCACCAGCAGGCCGTACAGCTTCTCGTTGTTGGCGCGGCCGACGAACGCGCCCTCCTCGACGGTCCACTCACCGTCGCCCACCTTGTGCCAGCCGTTGAGGGTCTCGCCGTCCATCAGCGGCTTCCAGGTGGGGGCCTGCTGCTCGGCCGCCAGAGCGCCGACAAGCAGGCAGATGCACAACAGATACGACCATACGGCAGCGGCGATTCTGAAACCCTTCATGTGCGCCTCCTGTTCTCAGCCACGGAAGGGCCGAGAGGCCTCAAGCGCGATCCGCGGGCGCCTTTCGCCAAGGGATGGCCCGCACCCTTGCCGGGGCGAGGCGCCGACGGGAAGGGGCGGCGGGGCCCGTGGACGAATCTGGTCCCCGAGGAGCCGCGATTCGCAATGCCACTGGAAAGGAATTCGCTGTCATGAACAGACGCCGGATGCTGATCTGCTCATCGCTCGCCCCGCTCGCGCCGCTGGTGGGTGCGTATGCGGCCGATGGAGATGATGGCCGCGAGTACTACGAGCTGCGCCGCTATCGCACGCCCGCCGGCGCGAAGCAAGATGCCCTGGTGGAGTTCCTGGGTGACGCGGCCGTGCCCGCGTGGAACCGGGCCGGCGTGCGCCCGGTGGGCATCTTCCGGGAGATCGACGCCACGGAGCCCATCGTGTTCGTGCTGCTCCCGCACCAATCGCTGGAGTCGTTCGCGGGGCTCGAGGCGCGCCTGGCCGATGACGCCGCGTACCAGAGGGCGGGCGCCGCCATCCTGGACGTGCCCAAGTCCGACCCGGCCTACGAGCGCATCGAGACCTCTCTGATGGTGGCATTCAAGGGCATGCCCCGGCTCGAAAGACCCGTGACGAAGGACACGCGCATCTTCGAGCTGCGCACCTATGAGAGCCACAGCATCAAGTTCGGCCGGAAGAAGGTCCACATGTTCAACGAGGGGGGCGAGATCGACATATTCCGCAAGACGCGTCTGCGGGCGGTGTTCTTCGGGCAGGACCTGGTCGCTCCCCACCTGCCCAGCCTCACATACATGCTGGGCTTCGATGACATGGCGGATCACGATGCGAGCTGGGACAGATTCCTGAAGCACCCTGACTGGCAGGAGCTCCGCAAAGACCCGCAGTACAAGGACACGGTCTCCAATATCACCCGGGTGTTCCTGCGACCCGAGGCGGGCTCGCAGATCTAGCCCGCGGGAGGCGTCCGATGCAGACATATGGTCGTGGCCTTCTGAAGGTGATTGGCGCAGTGGCATGTCTGGCCGCCCTCGCAGCGTCGGCACAGCCTACCGATGACGCCGCCGCGCGGACGCGCGTGCTCATCGTGACCGGCGAGGACCACAAGGCCCACAAATGGCAGTTGACCACGCCGGTACTGAAGGGCCAGCTCGAGAATGACTCGCGGTTTGCTGTCGAGGTCACGGAGGACCTGGCGTCGCTCCGCGATCCGTCCCTGCACGACTTCGACGTCGTGGTGATGCACTTCAAGAACTACGACCCGGAGAAGCCCGGGCGCGCCGGCTATGACAACCTGGCGAAGTTCGTCGAGGCAGGCGGCGGTCTGGTGCTAGTGCACTTCGCGTGTGGGGCCTTCCAGGAGTTCAAGAGCGATTTCGTGAAGCTGGCGGGCCGCGTATGGAATCCGGAGCTGCGCGCGCACGATCCGTACGGCGAGTTTCGCGTGGAGATCGTCGAGCCGGACCACCCCATCACGCAAGGGCTGGCCGCGTTCGAGACCACTGACGAGCTGTACACGTGCCTCGATGGGAAGACGCCGGTGACGGTGCTGGCCGAGGCCCAGTCCGAGGTGGACGAGAAGCGGCACCCGATGGCCTTCGTGCTGCCGTACGGGGAGGGGCGCGTGTTCCACTGCGTGCTGGGGCACAGTGCCGAGGCCCTGGGCGTGGCGGAGGTCGGGGAGCTGTTCCGCCGGGGCACAGCCTGGTCGGCCGGGCTCGAGCCGACAGCGCCCGACACAGGGAGGGCCAGGCCATGAAGATCGGCTTCCACACCGACGCGTTCAACTCCGCCTACTGGAACTTCGGGCAGTGCCTCGAGTGGGCGCAGGGGAATGATGTCCATTACATCGAGTGCGGCGTCATCGACGGCGTCAGTTGGATCCATGGGCTTGGCTACCAGCCACACGTCGCCCTGTATGAGGACCCGCTGGTGCTGCGTCGGAAGATGGAGGGCTACGGCGTGCAGTTCTCGCAAGTGGACGCCGCGTACCCGCTCTCCGGCGCCGACGGGCCGCTCTACGGCGTGCCCTATGTGCTGAAGACGATCCCCTGGGCCAAGCACGCCGGGTGCGAGTGCATCGCCACGACGGACGGCATGCACCAGCCCGAGGGCCTCACGGACGACGAGGCGATGGACCTGATGAAGCGCAGCTACGGGCAGATCATGGAGGTCGCGGAGGCATACGAGATCACCATCAACATCGAGGTGCACGGCTACTTCACGACCGACCCGGACCGCATGGCCGAGATGCTCGCCTTCTGCGACAGCCCCTTCCTGGCGCTGAACATGGACACGGGCAACACGTACATCGCCGGGCAGGACCCGGTGGCGTTCTGCGATCGGTTCAAGGAGAAGATCACGCACGTGCACGTCAAAGACGTCAGCGAGTCGCTGGCGGCGGCAGCACGCGGCGATCAGACGGGGATTGCGGTCAGCCAGTGCGCCATCGGGGACGGCGTCAACGCGGAGAACATCGTGCGCGTGCTGGAGATCCTCAGAGACGAGGGATACGACGGCGTGCTCAGCATGGAGTGTGAGGGCCAGGGCGGGCCGATGATCGAGCAGTCGCTCGCCTGGCTCCGCGGCACGCTGCAGGAGCTCGGCATCTGAGCCGACGCCCCTACTCCTGCCATCGCACGCTGCGGAACTTCGCCCCGGTGCTGCCCCACGAGTACAGCGCGAATGTGCCCTTGCCGAGCGTGTCGTCGGTGGCCTCGAGGTCCTTCTCGCCGTCCAGGTAGACGGTGATCCTCGGGCCGGCCAGCACGATGCGCAGGCTGTACCAGCGGTTGGCCTGGTATCCCCCCGTGTTGCGGGCCAGC
>JASFTE010000461.1:0-4716 GCA_050114035.1 Armatimonadota bacterium
GCATTCCCGTCGAGCGAATCCCTGACGAGCGCCGCGTGCCCATCGTGCCCGACGGTGTGCGCGCCCTCTGCGCCGCCGGGCACGAGGTGAGCCTCGAAGCCGGCGCGGGAGAGGGCAGCGGGATCGGCGACGAGGACTTCGCCGCGGCCGGCGCGCGCGTGTGCCACAGCCTCGCCGAGGTGTACGAACGTAGCGACCTGATCGTCAAGGTCAAGCAGCCGGTGGAGGAGGAGTGGGGGCTGCTGCGCGAGGGCCAGGGGCTCTTCGACTTCCTCCTCGCCGCCACCCGGCCCGAGCTGACGCGGGCGCTGCTGGAGGGCGGCGTCATCGCCATCTGCTACGAGCGCATGCGGGCGCCCGACGGCACGGCGCCGATTCTCACTCCGATGAGCGAGATAGCCGGGAAGCTCGCCATCCTCGTGGCCGGGCAGTACCTCAAGAACACCGACGGCGGGCCGGGCGTGCTCATGGCGGCAGTCGGGCACGTGGAGCCGCCGCACGTGCTCATCCTCGGCGGCGGCGTGGTGGGCCACAGCGCCGCGTCCATGGCCCTCGCCATCGGCGCCGCCGTGACTATCGTGGAGGCCGACGACGAGCGCGCCGGGCGGCTTCGGCGGGCGTTCCCCGAGGCCGCCGTCGCGCCCTCGACACCCGAGGCCATCGGCTCCGCCCTCCCGAGCGCCGACCTGCTCGTGAATGCCGTGATGTGGGACCCGGTCGCGCGCCCGCGTCTCGTGAGCCGCGAGATGCTAGGCGACATGAAGCGCGGCTCCGTCATCGTGGACGTCGCGGCCGACGCCGGCGGCGCCATCGAGACGTGCGAGGTGCGGCCGCTCTCGGACCCGGTGTACGAGGTCGAGGGCGTCCGGCACTACTGCGTACCCAACATGCCGGCCTCTGTGCCCCGCACCGCCACCTTCGCCCTCAGCGCGGCCGTGCTGCCCTACGTGGCCCTCATGGCCAACCGGGGCATCACGGAGGCCATCAAGTCCGACGAGACCCTCGCCAGCGGCGTGTGCTTCGTGCACGGCCTCGTCACCAACGAGCGCATCGCCGGCGCGCAGGACCTCGAGTACACGCCGCCGTCTCAGGCGTTGGCGGACTGACCACAACACCCGGGTGGCACGGCTTGCTCGCAAGCCGTGTCCCACGACAAACGAGGAGGATGAACGATGAGGACCTGTTGGTCCGTCGTGATCCTTGCATTCGCCTTCGCCGCTCTCTGCCTCGCCCAGCCGAAGCCCCAGGAGCAGCAATACTGGACCAATGAGCGCGTCCAGCGGTGCCTCAAGGCCATCGAGAAACTGCGGGCGCAGGGCGTCATGACCCAGAAGCGCTACCGCCAGAAGAAGCGCATGCTCGAGGCGCGCCTCGCGGGTAAGTTCAAGTCCACGGCGCTGGCCACCGGAGACCCCGGCGAGGTGAACTTCATCCAGAACGGCGGCTTCGAGCAGATCAACCGCAACTCGGCCAAGAACCGCTCCCGCTGGCTCTGGTGGGGCGGCTGGTCGTGGGGCGGGGACTACGAGAACTTCTGGTCCACCGCGGAAAACGCGCGCTCCGGCGAGTACGGGGCGGGCATCCGCTGCGTCGGCCGCACCGGGCGCATCGGCATCAGCACTCCGCCCCTGCCCATCGTACCCGGCGCCACCGAGTACGTCTTCACCGTGTGGGCCAAGGGCGAGGGCGACAACAGGCTCTTCATCAACTTCGAGACGGGCTGTCGCGGAACGCTCCGAGAGCCTGTCGGCCCCGAGTGGACCGAGATCGTCGTCCGCGGCATCCCGCAGCCCGACGCAAAGGACTTCCGCCTGTACATCTACGCCATCGGCGCCGGCACCATCTATCTCGACGACGCCAAGCTCGTCCCCGTTGGCGCCACGCTGGACGAGTAGATCGGAGGAGGTGGGACCATGCGAGCAAGACTCAGTGCAATCTGCGCCCTCGTGCTCATCTGCAGCCCTGCGTTCGCCCTCGACGTGGGCCTCTACGTCACCGACTACATGGACCCGCAGACGGTCCAGATCAAGCCCCTCGGCGGCGAGATCAGCACAACCGCGAAGCTGTTCGCCACCCCCGGCGAGTACGAGCCAGTGAGCTTCGCCGTGCGGCCGGACGAGCGCGTCGAGGAGATGTTCATGGAGGCGGGCGACCTCAGCGGCCCCGCGGGCCGCATCGAGCGCGACCGCGTTCGTGTCTGCTCCGTCGAGGGCTTCCACGGCGGCGACTACGACATCGTCATGGAGCTCGGACGCTCGTGGCACATGCCGGCCATGCGCCGCGAGCTGTTCTGGGTCATCGTCCACGTGCCGGAGGACGCCAGGCCGGGCACGTACCGCGGCCAGGTCACCGTCACTTCCAGGGGCAAGCCCATCGGCCGGCTCGACCTCGAGCTCGAGGTGCTGCCCTTCACCCTCGAGGAGCCGCCGTATGCCCTCGGCTACAACTACTCGAGCCCGAAGGACCCCGAGGCCCTCACCGCCCACTTGCGAGACATGCGCGAGCACGGCGCCACCACCGTCGCCCCGCTCTACAACTTCCACCTGCCCGTCCACGATGATGACACCGCAGAGATCGGCGCCTTCATCGAGGCCTACAAGGCAGCCGGCTACACGAAGCCCCTGTTCTTCGCCAGCCCGATGAGCCTTCTGGGGCGGCTTGCCGGCTACGGCCCGGTGGACAGCCGCCGCTTCCAGCGCAAGTACCTCGCCTGCATGCGCACGCTCTGGGAGGAGACGTCCCGCCACGACGTGCCCGTCATCTTCAGCATCGGCGACGAGTTCACGAACAAGGCGCTGCCGGGCATCGAGTTCGCCGAGAAGCTCGCGCGCCTCGCCTACGAGGAGCTGCCGCAGATCTGCACCACCTCGGACATGAACGGCTACCTCGAGGTGATGGCCATGGCCCCGTACCTGGACATCGCCACGTTCAACAACGGCTGGGACGGCATCGACGGGCACAACGAGGGCCGCCGGCTCATCAATCGCGAGTTCATCACGGAGGTGCAGCAGACCGGCGCCATCCCGTGGTTCGTCAACGGCGGTCGCGGCCGCTTCCCGTACGGCCTGTTCTTCTGGAAGATGGCCGGCTACGGCGTGCAGGGCAAGGTGGAGTGGTACTACAACCTGGGGGACAACAGCCGCGGCTCCGTCGTGCGCGTGGACGGTCCGAAGGTGTGGCCCACGGTCACCTACGAGCGCTCGCGGGAGGGCGTGGACGACCTCAAGTACATGCTGAAGCTCGAGCAGCTCGTCGCCGACGCCAAGCAGTCCGGCCGCGCCAGGCCCGAGGTCCGCGCCGCCGAGCAGCTCATCAAGCGCATCGGCGACGGCATCATTGACAACTGGACCGCCTACCGCGAGGGCGGCGAGGTCTTCCCGCCGGAGGACCTGGGGATCCCCTCATCCGACGAAGCCGCCGGCCTGGGCCGCTACAACGCCGTGCGGCGGGCGATGGCGGAGGCGATTGTGGGGCTGCAGGAGGGCCGATAGGCGTGGCTGCCGGCCCTGGCTAGAAGAGCTTCATCTGTTCTGTTGTGGGAGGGTCCTCCGCCTCCTCCGCGGCCGCCTCCGCCTCTGCCAGGTTCCCCATAACCGCCTCCACGTCTTCCATCCCTCGCAGCGCCGTAGCTCCGCCCTCGATGAGCGCCCGCGTGGCAGCGGCCTGCTCCGTGTCCGCATCCGTCTGCACCGCATACACCGGCCGCCCCTGTTTCCCCGCCGTCTCCACCGCGTTCCGCGTGCCGCCCGAGCCGCTCGTCTCGACCACTATGACGGCGCCGGAGAGCCCGGTGACGATGCGGTTGCGGGCCATGAGGCTCCCGATGCTGGAGCGCTGCCGGGGCTCGAAGTCCGATACTACCGCGCCGGATGACGCGATGCGCTCGGCGAGCCCCTCATTGCTCCGCGGGTGCACCCGGAAGATCCCGCATGGCAGCACGCCGACGGTGCGCCCTCCCGCCTCGAGCGCGCCCTCGTGGGCCGCACTGTCGATTCCCTCCGCGAGGCCCGATACGACCTCCGCCCCATGCTCCACGACGGCCGCGGCCATCTCCCGCGCCATCTCCCGCCCCTCATCCGTCGGCTGCCGCGTGCCGATGATGGCGACGCGCGGCTCCTCGGGTAGCAGCTCCCCCCGCACATACAGCAGCGGCGGCGCGCTGCGGATGCTGCGCAGGTGCGGCGGGTAGTCCGGGTCGTCCCACGTGAGCAGCTCTACGCCCTCGTCCGTGAGCCGCTCGACCCACTCGTCGATCTCCCCCAGGTGCTCGGCTGCCTCGAGGATGGCGCCCACCTGCTCCTCGGACAGGACCCCGCACTCGCTCAGCTCCTCCGCTGGCGCCTCGACGACATCCCGCGGGCCGTCGAAGTGCTTCAGCAGCCGGTGCATCTTCACCGGCCCCAGCCGCGGCACCGAGTTCAGCAGCACCCAATACACGAGATCAGACATGCCGTTCCTCAGCGGCTACCCGCCCGCCGCATGATGAATCGTCCGCACGAGTGTGATGGCGTACACGGCCTTCGCCCCGGCGGCCTTCAGCACCCGCGCGCACTCGCTCAACGTCTCCCCCGAGTCCACGAAGTCGTCGAGCAGGAGCACGCGCCGGCCCCGGATGAGGCCCGGGTCCGTTGCGTGAAAGGCCTCGCGGACGTTGTCGCGCTTCCCGGGCATGGTCTCTATATCCTTCTGCCTCTGCGTCTGCCGGGACTTAAGGAG
>JASFTE010000462.1:0-4709 GCA_050114035.1 Armatimonadota bacterium
ATGTCCCGCGGCCCTCTGGCGCTCTCCTCCGCAAGCCAGCCGCATCGGGTCCGCGCGCCTTTACTCTTTGCCTGCCTTTCTGTTGACAAGAGCCCTCTGAGATGTCCAGGCGAGAGCAGCACTTCGCCCCCCCTTGTCCTCGCCAGCCACCAACCACTGCTAACACCAGGGCGTCCGATGGCGTATAATGCCGGCGATGGGAGGACGACCCATGTCCGGGCTGTCGCAGGGACTGCTGGTCTGCATCGCCGCCGCCTTGCTCGCCGCGGGCGCCCGCCCCATGGCGAGGCAGGGCACGGTGCCGAACGGGTTCATGCTCTACTTCTGCGCACCCGGCGTCGATCCAGGCGAGCCGGGGGATGACCAGGGACCGCCGCGGGAGGTCCGCCGGCAGTTCACAGAGCGCACGGGCTGCAATGTGGGCGAGTTCTCCATCTCGTGGCGCGACACCGAGCCGAGCGACCCGGGCGATGGGGCGTCCAGCTACGACTTCTCCGGCGTCCGACCGGCCGAGCGCGCCCTGCGGCAGGAGCACGTCATCTGCCACCTGCACTACTACCGCAGCCGCTGGGCGGGGAAGTACCGCTTCGCCGACACGCCGCGGTACAATCGGCATCTCGAGCGCTGGGCCGAGGCGGCGTGCCGGTTCGCGCGGGAGAAGTTCGGGGCGAGCATCTTTGAGGCCGAGGGCAACGAGCGCGACCTGGTTGACCCGAACACGTACCGGCCGCACTACGCTGACTGGCACTTCTTCTACATGGACCCCATCAAGGCAATCCATCGCGGCATGAAGCGCGCGCACGCGGAGAACCGGCTCATCATCGGCAACCTGTGCTACTCGGACCGCGACCACATCAGCGCGCTCTACGACGCGGGCGCCAAGGGCAGCTTCGAGATCCTCGCCATCCACGCCTACGGCAAGCGCGGCTGCCACGTGGACATGGAGCAGGTCATCGAGAGCCACCAGGAGATGGCCTACCGGGGCGACCCCGACATCCCCATCATCGTGACCGAGGGCTGGTCGTCGCTGCCGATCCCCGAGGGCCTCGACAAGGACCCGAGCTGGCGCCAGGCGGGGCGGGAGTACACGCCGCGGGAGATCGAGCACTACCGACAGGCGGTCCTCGATGGCTGGCGCAACCTCGTCACCCCGCGGCCGGGCTACTACGATCCGAGCTGGCTGTGCGGCGCGCGGTACTTCGTGCTCAACGACCACTGGGGCGGGCGCGGCTGGGCGCAGCGGGCGCGGCCGGACTACGACGAGGACGGGAAGCTGAAGGGCTTCCGGCTGGACGGGTACTGGATCGGCACCAGCGACCCGAACTTCATCAAGCCCTTCCTGCGCCCCTGGGGGCTCATTGACATCAATGGCGAGGCCAAAGGTGACACGATCTACGCCTTCCCACCGTACATCCCGCGCCACCGGTTCGTGGCGCGGCTGGACGAGGAGCTGCCCACCGTCGGGTACCGTCCAGGCCGCCCGGCGCTCACCTGCGCCGAGGTCGTGGCCGACCGGGTGTACCACGCGGCGGTGGAGTTCACGAATCTCGAGGACGCGCCCATGACCCAGTGCCACTTCCGGCTGTCGGAGAAGAACATGGCCGACTTCCCCGGCGGCTACGGCTTCGCGTTCGCCGGCGGCGTCCTGGACGTGTTCACCGACGGCGAGGCCCAGCGGTCGGTGACGGCGAAGCTCACGAGCGGCCCGCCGCCGCGGAACATCGGCCCCGGCGAGACCGTCCGGCTTGCCTACGACATCACCTTCTCGCCCAAGCTCGCCGCGACGAAGGACGACGGCACGCGCAAGCGCGTGCGGCCATATGCGGACCTGTACTACGTCTGGGAGGGCCGGCCGTATCACACCGACGCCTGGCTGCCGCGGGTGGCGGTGAGGGCAGGCGATTAGAGTGGCGCGCCGGACGACCCGCGGTCCGCGCTCCGGGATAGGGGGGACGCACGCGATGAGCAATCGGGCGCTCCTGTGCATCTGGGTAGTGTGCATGGCCGCGGCGCCAGTCGTCCGCGCGCAAGCGCCGACATTGGGAGCGGGAGACCGAGCGGCGATGATCGAGCTCGAGAACGCCCACGTCAAGTACGCCATCGGCGCTAATGGCAAGAGCCTCCGTTTCATCGACAAGCGCAGCGGCACGGACTACTGCCGACCGGGGCAGGGCGCGCCCATCGCGAAGGCGACCGTCGGAGGGACGACGTACGAGGCCTCCGCCGCGACGCATGCGGACGGTCGCCTCCGAGTGCAATTCGGAGACTCCGGGGCCGCGGCGGTCCTGAAGATCACCACCCACGAGCAGTACTTCGTGGTCGAGGTGGCAGGCGTTGAGGGCGAGGGCGTGGACGAGCTCGAGTTCGCCATCCTCGAGAGCACGCTCCAGGCGACGCCCGAGGAGCCCTTCGCGCTCTGCGCCCTGGGGCTGAATCTGAAGACCAACGTCCGACCGCTGCCTGGGGCGATGAGGAACACCAGCGCTCGCTGCTACGCGCGGTTTGGCGTGGAGGGCGCCGCCGTGGCGCTGATCGGCTGTCCGAGCGGCGAATTGCGGAGCGTGCTGAAAGAGGTCGTCTCGGCGGCGCCCGAACTGCCGAAGTCCACCGTGGGCGGGCCGTGGGCGATGGACGCCGACATCAACCGGAGCTCGTATCTGTTCATCACCGCCACCGAGGCGAACGTGGACGAGGTCATCGAGACGGTCAAGAGCGTGGGCTTCAACCAGGTGGAGATCCACGGGGGACGCAGGACATACCGTCACGGCGACTGCGAGCCGAACCGGGAGGTGTATCCGAACGGAGTCGCGAGCGTGAAGGCGACCGTTGCGAAGCTGCACGAGGCCGGGATCCACGTCGGGATGCACCCGTACGCGTTCTTCATCGACAAGTCCTGTCCGTGGGTCACGCCGGTGCCAGACGCACGGCTGGCCAAGGACTCGACGTTCACGCTGGCAGGGGACATCGCGGTGGATGCGGCGACCGTGCCGGTGGTCGAGACGACCGAGGCGATGTCCACCATCACGGGGTTCTTCGTGCGGAACAGCGTCACGCTGCACGTGGACGACGAGCTGATCAAGTACAGCGACATCTCGAAAGAGCCGCCGTACGCCTTCACCAAGTGCACCCGGGGCGCCTACGGGACGACGGCGGCTCCGCACGCCGCCGGCGCCAAGGTGCACCATCTGAAGGAGTGCTTCGGGCTCTTCGTGCCGAACCCGGAGACGACGCTGCTTCAGGAAGTCGCGGCGCGGAATGCGGAGTTCTTCAACGAGTGTGACTTCGACTCCATCTACTTCGATGCGCTGGATGGGCAAGACGTGCTTGGCGGGCGCGAGAACGGCTGGCACTACGGGTCCGCGTACGTCTGGGAGCTGTGGAAGCGGCTTGAGAAGCCCGCCGCGCTGGAGTACAGCACGTTCCACCATCACCTCTGGGTGCTGCGCTCGCGGCACGGCGCATGGGACCATCCGACGCGCAGCCACAAGCAGTTCATTGACATGCACGCCCGCGCGAACGCGGGCAACGAGCGCGTGTTCCTGCCGAGCAACCTGGGCTGGTGGGCCTTCAAGGTGTGGCAACCGCCGCAGGTCGAGCGCACATTTCCCGACGATATCGAGTACTGGTGCGGGAAGGCGCTGGGCACGGATTCGGGGCTGTCCCTGCAGCTCTACGACCGGAGCATCCCGGCGCACACGCGGCTGGCGGCCATAGTGAAGCAGTACGAGGACCTGCGGCATGCCGGGTACTTCCCCGAGTCGGTGAAGGAGAAGCTGAGAGAGCCCGGAGAGGAGTTCACGCTCGCTCAGGACGCCGACGGGAAGTGGGCCTTCAGACGCGTCCAGTACGCCCGGCACAAGGTGCACGGGATCGACGGCCGGAGCGACCGGTGGGAGACCCACAACAAGTTCGGCCGGCAGCAGGCGGGCGTCCGGATCGAGGCTCTGATGGCGGCGGGGCCATATGACGCCGAGGGCAACGTGGCCCTGGCAGACTTCGCTGACCCGGGGGAGTTCCCCGTGCAACAGGCCAGAGCGGGCGTCACCACGCGGCTGGCGCCGGTGTGGGGCCGGAGCGATGTGCCGGGGAGTGTGGCACGGTTCTCGGCCTCGAGCAGCGCCGCCGAGCGCCGTGGCGCCTGGGCGAAAGTGGGCAAGATCTTCACGCCGCCCCTGGACCTGCGGGGCCATCAGGCCCTCGGCGTGTGGGTGCGGGGCGATGGAAAGGGCGAGGTGCTCAACTTTCAGATAGAGAGCCCCCACCACCTGAGCCGGGCCAAGGGCGAACACTACGTGATCGTGGACTTCGAGGGGTGGCGATACTTCGAGCTCGTCGAGCCCGACGCGGAGAGCTATGCCGACTACGCCTGGCCGTACTCCGGCCACTACTCCATCTACCGTCAGAGCGTCCGGTACAACGTGGTCGAATCGCTCACCATCTGGTACAACAACCTGCCGCCGAAGGCCACGGTGAGCTGCCACCTGCGTCCGGTGAGAGCCCTACCGCTGACGGCCGCCACGCTGGCCAACCCATCGCTGACCGTCGGCGGGCGGAGCATCAGCTTCCCGGTGGAGATGGCGAGCGGCACGTACCTGGAGCTGCGCTCGATGTCGGACTGCAAGCTGTACGGGCCGCGGGGGGAGCTGGTAGCCGAGGTGAGGCCGAGCGGAACCGAGCCGGTGCTGGCTCCCGGGGATAATCAGGTCGAG
>JASFTE010000463.1:0-4708 GCA_050114035.1 Armatimonadota bacterium
TGACCGAAGGCGAGCACGAGAAGAACCCTCCTCACTTCAGGATGACGCAGCAGGAAAAGCCGGATTTCTCTCCGTGGCAGGAGCCGGAGGGCAAAGGGATGCACGGGTTCAATTCGCACCTGCGGGACCGCAAGGAGCTGGCGAAGGGTATCGCGGTGTACTACGGAATGATGAGCCTGATGGACAAATATATAGGTAGGATCGTGGATAATCTGGATGCCCTGGGACTTGCGGAGAACACCCTGGTGGTATTCACGACGGACCACGGGCATTTCTTCGGCCAGCACGGCCTCGTGGCCAAGGGGGCGTTCCACTACGAGGACATGATCAAGCTCCCGTTCATCGTGCGGCACCCGGGGAGGGTGCCGGCCGGGAGGCAATCGGCGGCGCTGCAGACGCTCGTTGATCTGGCGCCGAGCTTCCTGAGCGCGGCCGGGATCGAGACTCCGCGCGAGATGACGGGAGTGGATCAGACGCCGGTGTGGTACGGGGAGCAGGAGGAGGCCCGCGACCACATCATCGTCGAGAATCGCCACGAGCCCGACACGATCCACGTGAAGACGTATGTGGACGAGCGGTACAAGCTCACGGTGTACTACAACCAGGATTACGGGGAGCTGTTTGACCTCCAGGAGGATCCGCAGGAGATCAACAACCTCTGGAGCAAGCCAGAGTGCGCGGAGTTGAAGGCGGAGCTGATGAGGAAGCTGCTGTTTGCGGAGATGGGGAAGGAGCCGTTGTGGATGCCGCGAGTGGCGGGTGCGTGATCAGAGACGCCCGGGTTGACGAGCAACCCGTGCCACACGGGAGGGCGAGGGCGTGGGAGACAGCTACCAGTGGTAGTGCCTCTCCGGCAGCGGATCCTCGGCCGCCAGTAGGCGCTCGAGCAGGAGCCGCTCCAGCTCGGTCCTCGTGTTCCGGTGCTCCCGGTCCGCCCACCGGTTCTCGAACTCGTCGGGGTCGTTCTGCAGGTCGTACAGCTCGCCGTGCGGGTGTCCCCGGTAGTGCACGAGCTTCCAGTCGCGCGTGCGCAGCGCCGTTATCTTGAAGCCCGTTGGGTCGATCTGGCGGGCCAGAAGCTCGGGGGACTCCCGGTCCTGGATGAGCGCGGACTCCTTGCCCTCGGCGCCCGGCTCGCCGTGGAGCAACGGCCGCAGAGACTCGCCCTGGACGCCGGTGGGCGACTCGACGCCCGCGAGGTCGAGGATGGTCGGCATGATGTCCACGGACTCCACCAGCCCCTCGATGACCTGACCGATGCGCGGGAGGCCTGGGACGCGCCAGAGCATGGGCACGTTGATGACCTGCTCGTACAGGAAGGGCCCGTGGCGCCAGAGGAAGTGGTCGTTGAGGACGAGGCCGTGGTCGGCGGTGAATAGCACGATGGTGTCGTCCCAGATGTCGAGCTCCTTGAGCTTCGCCGCGATGCGGCCGAACTGCTTGTCGATGAAGCTCGCCTGACTGTAGTAGGTGGCGAGATGCTTCCTGAGCGTCGCCTCGTCCGGGTGTCTCCCCAGGCGCACGTACGCCTCGTAGCACTCTCGCTGGTAGGGCGGCTTGCTGACGAGTTCGCCGTCCCGGGCCCGGGGCGGCGGCATGTCCTCGGGGCGGTACATGTCGGCGAAGCTCGTGGGCGGGTGGCAGGGCGGGATCAGCTCGTGGAAGGAGCAGGAGCAGAAGAAAGGCTGATCGGCTCCGGCGGATCGCTCAATGAAGTCGATGGCCTGGCTGGTGATCCACTGGAGCTCGTGCGCCTCCTCCGGCATCGGGCCGCGCCTGCGGGCAGCCTCGGCGAGTTGGGGGAAGCTGTCGCCGATGAAGCGCAGGTACTCGGCGCCGATCCTGTTCTCGCTGCGGTGGACCTCCTGGAATCCGTAGTAGTCCTGGCCCGGCTCGAGTGTGGGCGGGTAGTCGCGTCGCTGCTGCGGCTCGAAGTGGATCTTGCCGGAGGCGCAGGTGCGGTAGCCGTTCTCGGCGAGGACCTGGGGGAGGGTGACCTCCGTCTTCCGCAGCGGAACACCGTTTGCCCAGACCCGGTGGACGTGCGGGTAGCGGCCGGTGAATACGGAGGCGCGCGTGGGCATGCAGACGGTGTGCGAGGAGAAGCTGCGGGTGAAGCGGACGCCCTCGCCGGCGAGCGCGTCAATGTGGGGCGTCTGCAGGATCTGGTTGCCATAGCAGCCGACGCAGTCAGCCCGATGGCCGTCGGTGAGGAAGATGAGGACGTTGGGCTTGGCCATGGCTTTCCCTCAAGGGGGGACTCTCTGGCGGGAGTATTGTGTGTGGCAGGGGCTGCGCCCTTCCCGTTCGAGGGGCGTTCGGCAACAGGGCATCGGTGAGACCGTGGCGAAGGACGCTGCTGCGGGTTGGCGAATCGCAAGGCCGGGCTATGATGGCATTGCCACAGGCAGACGACCGGACCCGGGCCGGAGCGCCGGGCCGCAAGACCGGCGCGTGGCTTGTCGGGGCCATGGTGGTCTTCCTGCTCCTGCTATACTGGGCGTACCTGCCACGTCACGCCGAGCGGGCGGCGTTCTACACGGGCGATCAGGGCATCCGCCTGATGCAGCTGGAAGGCATGAAGCGGCATGGGTTCGGCCTGTTCCACAACCCCAGCCCGCGCATCGACCCGGACGTTGAGTTCTTCCATGATCCGGCTCTGAGGCGAGCTCATGGCCGGTCGGTGTGGATGATCCCGCCCTTCTTCGCGCTCATCACTCTCCCCGCGTATGCCACGTTTGGGGCCTTCGGGCTCTACCTTCTGCCCGCTCTCGGGGCGGTGCTTGCCGTCGCTGCGTTGTGGCGGGGCGGCGATGCCGCCGGGGGAACCTCGTACTCGGGGCCCATAGCCGCGGGGCTCTTCGGGCTTGCCAGCCCTGCCGTGTTCTACGGGGCTGAGTTCTCTGAGCATGCCGTTGCCACGGGGCTCGCGGTCGCGGGCATCTGCTGCTGCCTGGCCGTGCGGGATCGCTGGTGGGGTGCGGGTTGCTGCGGCCTGCTCTGTGCGGCTGCGGCATCAATGAGGACGGAATGCGTGGTGATGCTGGCAGCGGCTGCTGTCCTCATCTGCTTCGCGGCGCCGCGCGGACGGATCACAGCGAGCATTGTCGCGCTCGCGGTGGGAGCCGTCGTGGTGCTGGGGCCGCTGGCAGCCCTCAACGTGGCGTGGTTTGGGCATCCGTGGGGCCTGCATGCCTCCGGGAACGTGTGGCGCAGCGGGCTGCTTGGGCCGGCGTCTGTGCTCGGCCCAGCGCGGATCGTGCTCCTGCCGCCGCACGCGTATCAGATGGCGGCCATCGCCGCGGCGGTGGTGTTCAAGCTGCTCGCCATGGCGGTCGGGGCATCGCCGACGTGGCGGAGGGGCCTCAACTGGGCCTTCGCGGCGGCTCTCGTCTGCCTTGCCGTCGCGGCGGTTGTCCTGCCGCTGGCCCACAAGGCGCTCTTCGTGGTGGCGCCGTGGGCGCTGTGTCTGCTGGCGCCGGTTGGGCTGAGGGATGGCTCAAGCAACGGCGCTTCGGAGCCCGAGCGTCGGGCGGCTCCACGTGGGATGCTCGCCGGTCTCTCGGCTGCCTCGGCGCTCTACGTCATTGTTGTCCTGCTCGCGGCGCCGGGCACGGGCGGGGCGCTCTGGGGTCCGCGATTCCTACTGCCGGGCCTGGCCCTGCTCGCTCTGGCGGCGGGGACCGCGGCGCGGCTGAGCGTTGCGAGCGCCCGCGGCGCCGTGCGCGTGGCGATGCTGGTGGCGTTCGTCGCCCTCGCGCTGGCAGGGCTGTGGAACGGGAGCCGGAGCCTCCGGTCGCTGTGCAGCATCAAGCACCAGAACGGCATGATGCTCAGCGGCCTCATCAAGCACACGGGCAAGGGGGACGTGATAGTCTCGGACACCTGGTGGCTGGCGCAGGTGAGTGCCGTGCTCGTCTACCGGCGCCACTTCTTCATCATTCCTGACGACCCCGACGCCGAGGCGCGTGTGGGCAAGTTGCTCGGAAGACTGCGGGCGCTCGGCGTAGAGCGCATCCACTACGTGACGGCGATCGCCGGCCCGAGCCCGTTGCGGTCGCGAATCGAGGCCGAGGCGACGCCGGCCGGATGGCGGCTGCTGGTGCCGTACGACCAGCTGATGGAGACGTACGTGCTCCATGGCCAGTGACCATCGGCCCCAGCGGGTGGGCGCTCATGCGCCGCCCTCTGTGAGTCTCAGCGTCAGCTTGCGCACGGTGAACGCATCGTAGCGTCCGGTGCAGCAGAAGACCAGGTACATCGTGCACCCGTCCTCCCTGATCCACTTGCTCGGCAGGCGATACCCGTGGGCCTGCTGGAGGTCCCACCCCTCCGTGTAGAAGGCAGTCGTCCACGGGCCCCAGGGCTCGGGGGCGTCGAAGATCCCGAAGCCGCTGGCGTGATCGAAGCCCTGGATCATGATGTAGCGCTTCAGGGCCGGGTTGTACACCACGTCCATCCGGCGGCACTTGCCCGGGTGGCTGAAGATGGCGCCGCGCTTGTTGATGTCAGTGCTCCACGCCGGCTGCCCCCGCTCGTCCAGCTTCACGAAGAAGTCGTACGCGCTCCGGTCCCGAATCCGGTCCTTCGGCACGCGGGCCAGGACCACCCGGTCGTATGCTTCGTAGGCGCTGGGCCCGTCCTGCGAATACGTGTAGACGTAGTCGTCGCGCGCGCCCTCGTAGTTCCTCCCGAAGTTCAGAAGCGT
>JASFTE010000464.1:0-4700 GCA_050114035.1 Armatimonadota bacterium
GGGGAACCCGGAGGGGCTGGTGGAGACGCAGATGGCGTTGGCGAGAGGCTGAAGGCATGAGCCACGGAGATCACGGAGAGGGAATCGGAGGGGTGGGACGGAATGTGGACGGGTGCTCTGATGGCGCTGACGGAAGGTGAGTTACTGATGATACGACGCGGCGTTTGGGTGGCTCTCATACTTGGTGTGGCTGGGCTGGTGGCGTTTGGCGGGTGTAAGCAGGACGGGGAGGACGCGGGAACGGGCGGGCCGGAGCCGACGGTGGCGCGGCCGGCGAAGGGTAAGACGATCAAGATCAGGATTCTGACGAATGCGATTGCGCCATTCTGGGATCCGATGACGGTGGGGATGAAGCGGGCGGCGGCGAAGCTGCCGAACGTGGATGCGAGCTGGCGCGGGCCGGACCAGGGCACGGTGCAGGAGCAGAAGCGGATCCTGGAGACGTTCGAGGCGGAGGGCGTGGACGCCATCTCGATATCGCCGCGGGAGTCGGCGCCGCTGGAGACGGAGATCAACCGGCTGGTGGAGAAGGGCATCCTGGTCATCTGTATGGACTCGGACGCGCCGAACTCGAACCGGCTGGCGTACATCGGGACGAACAACTACGAGGCGGGCAAGGTGGCGGGGCACGCGGCCGGTGAGGTGTGGCCGGATGGCGCGAAGGTGATGGCGTTCGTGGGCGACAAGGCGGCGGAGAACGCCAGGGAGCGGCTGGAGGGGTTCAAAGAGACCGCGGGCACGTACGGGATCGAGGTCGTGGACGTGATGCAGGACGACGCCATTCCGGACAAGGCGCGGCAGAATGCGGAGGACGTGATCCAGGGGCACCCGGAGGTGAACGGCTTCCTGGGACTGTGGTCCTATGATGCGCCGGCGATCACGCAGGCGGTGATTGACTCGGGGAAGCAGGACCGGATCAAGGTCGTGTCGTTCGACGCTGAGCCGCAGACACTCGACCTGCTGGAGCGGGGGGCGATCGAGGCGACGGTGGTGCAGAAGCCGTACATGTTTGGGTATCTGTCGGTGGAGCTGCTGTACATGATGAAGACGATGGGTGTGCAGGAGACGCTGATGCTTCTGCCGCCCAAGGGAGTCGTGGATACGGGCGTCACGGTGGTGACGCCGGAGAATGTTGGGAAGTTCAAGGCGGACCTGGATGAGCTCGGCGTGAAGTCCTCGTGACAAGGGAGCTCGCGAGCATTGTCGGAGACGGGTGAGCCGCGCGGCGGATGGATGATCGTCCGCCGCGTTGTGGCAATTCAGGAAGCCGGGATGCTGCTGGCGCTGCTGGCCCTGTGCGCAGTGATACTGCTCTCGGGCCAGGACGCGCGGGAGGCGTTCCTGGGGCCATCGAACCTGCAGAACGTCTCGCGGCGGGTGGCGATGCTGGCGCTGTTCGCCATCGGCGAGACGCTGGTGATTATCGCAGCGGGGATCGATCTATCGCTGGGATCGCTCATCGCCGCCGCGGGGGTGCTGGTGGCGCACCTGATGGTGAAGGCCGGCGTGGGGATGGCCCCGGCGATGCTCACGGTGCTGGGGCTGTCGGGCTGCGTGGGCTGCTTCCACGGGCTCTGTGTGACGAAGCTGCGGCTGCAGCCGTTCGTCGTGACGCTGGCGAGCATGCTGATCCTGCGAGGGTCGGCGAAGCTGCTGTCGCCGAATATGACCATTCCGCTCAGGGAGGCGAACTTCGGGCGCTTCAACGCCATCTCGAACGGCGACGTGGCGGGCATTCCCGTGCCGTGTCTGATCCTCGTGGGAGTGGCGGTGCCGGCGGTCCTGCTGCTGCGCAGCACGCCGTGGGGCCGACAGCTCTTCGCGCTGGGCGGCAATGAGGAGGCTGCCCGGCTGTCGGGCGTCAACGTTCATGCCATCAAGATCGGCGCGTACTGCCTGTGCTCGGCGCTCGGCGGGCTGTCGGGGATGCTCGATGCGGCGCTGAACCGCGTGGGCGATCCGCGGGCGGGTGTGATGTACGAGCTGCGGGCCATCGCCGCAGCGGTGATCGGCGGCTCCAGTCTGATGGGCGGGCAGGGGAGCGTCATTGGGACCATCATCGGGGCCGGCATCTTCGTCGTTCTGTATAACGGGATCAATCTGGTCATCAAGCTGAATGCGTCGCTGTGGGAGAACGTGGTTGTCGGCGGGGCGGTGCTGCTGGCGGTGTTGCTCGACGTGGCGCGGCGGTGGTGGCGGCAGAGGGGGTAGAGGCGCAGGGCCGGTGGCACCTATGGGGGCGCCTGCGCGCCCTCGAAGGTCAGGTTTCCCCACTCGGCGGGATACAGCCAGGCCTCTGACGGCTCGTCGCTGACGAGGTTCGTTCGCTTGTTGGCCCAGTACGTGCGTGCGGTGTTGACCGTGCCGTCGGCGTCGGACGAGATGAAGCCGGCATCTCCGCGCAGCACCATCCCAGCCCGTGGCGACAGCCCGATGGCGCTGAACGGGATGGCCGCCTCGACGCAGTAGCCCCTGTCGTGCGCTCTCACCTTGATCTCGGCGTCCTCGATGAGTTCGACACGGTCGAAGCTCTTCTCGCCGACGGGCGAGCGGTATGTGACGCGGGCTTCGGCGGCGGCAGCCGCGTCGATGGGCTTCATGAGGACGGTGACGGGCTCGCCTGCTAACTGCGCGAACAGGACGCGCAGGTCGCCGGGCAGCAGCGTCCCGCGCTGGCGCTCGCCGGGGGCGGGGGCGACACTGAGCTGCAGATCCACGGCATCGCCGGTCTTGAAGAGGCGAATGAGGTCTTTCCCCGCATTGCGCCACGGGGATGTGTCCTGTACCTCGAACAGCGCGTAGAGTCGCTCCCCGTCGTAGCGGAGCTTTGCAGTGCCGGTGGTGGGAGATCCGACGCGCTCCAACTCCATGGCCGGGACGTCGCTCCAGTCGGAGGAGCCGCCGTCTATTCTGGGCGGCTCCGTGGCCACCCGGACGGCGTACTCCTTCGGCTGGGCCGAGGCGGCGGCACGAGCCTGGTTGTCCTCGTCGGCCTTTGCGAGGATGGCCGCGTCCACTGCGAGCGTCGGGCCACGGAACCTGCGGATGGACTCGAGGCCCTTGACCTCAATGATGAGGCCGGCGGTGCGGGCGATGCTGGTGACCATGCGGATCTTCCCGTCGGATTGCCTGCCGAACCATCCGTTGAACGGTTCGCTGCCCTCGGAGAGTGCCTCCATCGGCATGCCGCGGAGCAGCTCCTCGCGCGGGGGGAGGCTGTCTCCCGGGAGGCGACCATCGCGGAACATGGCGCCGACGTAGAGGCCGTCGGTGGTCATGTAGTAGTCCTCGCCGAGATTGCCGCGCAGGGCGAGCACGCGGCCCACCTGATCGCTGACGTGGGCGACGCCGCATATCTTGAGGGGGCCGATGACGAGGCCGGGCTCGGACATGGGCGCCCGGTGCGAGCCATGCACGCCGGGGTACGGGTTGGGATACGACCAGAGCACATCTCCCGTCGTATCGCCGATGCCCAACATGCCGGACGTCGTGCGTGGATAGCCCTGGAAGCTGAGGCACAGGATGAGGTCCTCCTCCGGGACGGGGACGATGTCGGCCCTGCTCTGTTCGGGGCCGAAGCTCTCCCTGCTCTCGGGCCCGTAGATGGGCGCGCCGTCCTTCGTGATGCGGAGGGGTGTGTAGCGTGTGAGCCCGGTGGCGTAGAAGACGAGGTCGGGGCCCATGCGGCCGCCCCAGCCGCTGTAGAGGGGCAGGGCGCCCTCGCCCTTGCGCCTCTCGTCGTTGGGAAGGCCGGGAGCGTCGGTGGGGACGATGACGCATTCGGTGCGCTGGACGCGGCCGTCGCGATTGTGGTCGTTCCAGTAGACGCCATCGTGGGCATTGAGGTCGGCGAATTCGCCGGAGGGCGCCTCCTCGATGACGTTGTAGTGGCTGATCCTGCCGGAGATGTGCCCGACCCAGCAGACGGCGGCGACGGGCTGCCAGCGCCCGCCGCGCTTCATGAGGACGACGTTGCCGGACTGCGAATCGTAGGGATGGCAGAACATGTACTCCCGCGGCCTGCCACTCACATCGCTGGTGAAGCGCTGCGCGGCGGCGTGGGCACGAGTAGAGACTGAGAAGCTCTCGCCGCTGCCCTCGTCCGGCACCCACAGGACCTGCGTCACGTCCCACGTGCGTCGCTTGCGGTCGAGCTTCATCTCGATGGGGCCGACGTAGGCCAGCGCCGGGTTCTGGTCGTGGAGGTAGCAGCCGCTGGCGGCGTAGGCGGCGTTGCCGATGTAGTCGCGCACGAGCTTCCCGCCGCGGCTCCAGACAGAGACGCGGCGGGGGAAGTTCCAGCTCTCCACCACCCACACGTGGCCGGTGCTATCGACGGCGACCGAGCTCATGCTGACCATGGCCTGCTTGTCGAACTTGCCGCGGACGGGCCGGCCGCCCTTCCTGCCACACGTGTAGACGAGCTTGCCCGCCGGCGTGTACGCCTTCACCTGGCTGTCCGGGCCGACATCGCCAATGACGATGTTGCCATCGCTATCGACGGCGACGTCGGCGGCCTGACCGAGACCGGGAGTCGGCACAGGCACGACGGTGCCGGAGCCGGGATCGACGGAATGGAGCCGAGCGTCCAGGAGAGCGTACAGAGCTCCGTCGGGAGCGAAGGCAAGGCCACTCGGGGCGGGAGCGGGGATCAGTTTCCTCAGCCTGGCCGATGCTGCGTCCAGAAGGGCGATCTGGCC
>JASFTE010000465.1:0-4687 GCA_050114035.1 Armatimonadota bacterium
CAGACTCCGCCCTCGGTCGGGACGCTGGTCCTGGATTCGGACGGCTCGTTCGTGTACGTGTTGATGTTCGAATATGTTGGCGCCGACAGCTTCACGTACAAGGCGAACGATGGCACCGGCGACAGCAACGTGGCGACGGTGACGATCACGTCCAGCGGCTTCCCGCCGCCTCCCATCATAACGCTGACGGCAGGGGACAATCCCGGCGACGACGGGGAAGCGGTCCATCTGGATTGGGCCGGGTACACAGCGCCGGGGGACTTCGATCATTACAATGTGTACCGGAGCACGACGAGCTTCAGCGACGTCACCGGGATGACGCCGGTTGGGACAGTCGGCCACTCGTGGCAGACTCACCACACGGACGCGACCACGACGGACGGGGTGGCGTACTACTACGCGGTGACATGCGTGGACGGTAACGGGAACGAGAGCACGGCGCTGCCGTCGGTGGGCCCGGTGGTGTCGGTGGACAACGGTGGGCCGGCTCAGATCACGACGCTGACGGCGGCGGATAACCCGGGCGATGACGGTGGGCTGGTGCTCGTGGATTGGTCCGGGTACGTGCCGCCGGGTGACTTCGCGTACTACCGGGTCTTCAGAGCCACGTCGCCGTTCAGTAACGTGGCGGGGATGTACGCGATCACGACGGTGACGGATCCGGCGCAGCTGAGCGTCGGGATCGGGACATTCAGTGACGATGAGGACTACTGGTTTGCGGTGACGTGCCGGGACACGGACGGGAATGAGAACACGCACGTGCAGGCCTTCGGCCCGGTGCGGTCGGAGGCGTCTGTGCCGTCCGCCAACTTCGCGCGGGGCCCTCAACTCGTGACGCTGCCGACAACGCTCAGTGACCCAGACCTCTCGGCGGGGGACGTGTTCGGCACGGACCGGGTGGTCCGCTGGGACACACCGACGCAGGCGTACGTCGGCCTGAGCGCCAGTCCCAACGACCCACTGTTCGCGATCCGGCCCGGGGCGGCATTCTGGGTCGACTTCCCCGTGCGCACAACCGTGCAGTACCGCGGCCAGTGCCCCGGCGCCCCCATCGAGATCCCCATCGGCCCGCACTGGGACCTGGTCGGGAATCCGTGGCGCGCCGCCATGCCGTGGAGCGCCCTCACGACCTCTCCGGAGGGCCGCAGGCCCGCGTTCGGCTGGGTGTACGAGCAGGATACTGGGTACCGCCTCGTCAGCACCCACCGGGGGCTGAACGCCGCCGATGCTGTGGCGCCTCACCACGCCTTCTGGGTCCACGCCGGGCCCACGCCCGGCAAGCTCATCATCCGCTCGCCAAATGACCCGGCGAACCAGCCCCGCAGCGGTGCGTCGCTGCCTATCCGCTGGTTCGTGCCCATCGTCGTCAGTGCGGGGATGAAGCGGGACATCTGCAACGGGATCGGATCCGCGGACGTCCATACCCTCATCGACAACCCGCCGGCAGTGCCGGGCGGAGTGGACGCCTTCATCACGCCGGCGGCCGAGCCGGATGCCAGGATGGCCTACGAGATGCGGGAGGCCACGGGGAGCCAGACGTTCCGGCTGACGGTTCGCACGGACCTGCGCAATGCGGACGTCACCGTTGCGATGCCCGACCTGTCGCAGCTTCCCAGAGAGTACCGCATCACGCTTCGAGACCTCGACACCGGCAGGACAACTCACGTGCGCACGAGGCGGGCGTACACGTACAACAGCGGGCCCGCCGGCGGCCAGCGGGAGTTTGCGGTGCAAGTGGCTCCGGCCCATGTCGGCGCACTGGCCGTGACCGGCCTCGTCGCCTCGCCCACGCGGGGTGGCGCGTGGGACATCGGACTTGACCTCTCGGCCGAGGCGGCAGTGAGCGCACGTATCTACAACATCGGGGGGCGCTTGGTTGCCAACGTTCTGCAGAACGCCGAACACGGCCGGGGCCGAGCTTTCCTCACATGGGACGGCCGCGGCGCGACGGGAACCCGAGTCCCGAACGGCATATACACGCTCCGCGTCACTGCCCGCGCACAGGACGGCCAGCAGACGTCGGCGGTGACGCTGCTGCACGCTAGGCGATAGACGGTGGGGGCCAGGTGTCGACCGGGCGCGGCTGGGGGGCGTGCTGGCCAGGAAGCCGGCCGCCCGGGCCATGTGTGTGGGCCATTGCTCAGCGAGCCGGGATGCCGTGCAATGGTCTAGTTGTGTTTCCCCTTGCCCTTGCCAGCCCCCTGGCCCGGACCGTGCGGCGGGGAGGCCTTGCCGGCAGCGCCCTTGCCATTCCCCGGGCTCGGGGACTGGCCCGCCTTCGCGCTGTTTCCCCGGAACTCCTTGCCGCCTCGGGGCTTGCCGGGGTGCTTGATCTGAGCGCCGGACAGGCCCACGGCAGTGCCGACGGCGTGCCAGGACTTCGCTTTGCCCCGATGGGCGAGCAGGTCCGCGGGCGGCTTGTGGCACTTGGAGGAGAAGTCGAGGGCGATGAAGATGCTCGGCACCGAGTGACCGCGGCCCTTCCAGTGGCGCACGTCGTTCTGGGAGGCGCCGTGGTACGCGGCCACAAACCAGATGAGGGCGCACTCCTCGAAGGCCTTATCCCCCACCGCGGCCGGGTTGAGGCCCTTGCGCATCTTGTTGAAAGTGCCCGGGTGGATGCCCAGGTCGTTGGCTATCCTGCCCCAGCCGTGTCCTCGGGACCGCAACGCTGCGACGCGGCTATGGTCACAGCCGGCGAGCCGGGCCAGGTACATCATGGCGACGATGTGGGAGAAAGACAGGCGCTGCCGCTGACGGCAGCCGACGACAACCTTGGTGTCGAGCCCGAAGAAGCTCCCGACGGCGCCGATGAAGAGGGCCTCGCCGAGACTGACGTCGTCTACGACGACACCAACGCTCACATCGGCCGAAGCCGGCGGCGCGACCATTGCGAGAAGGACGACGAGAGCCACAAGCGTCTTCGCCACGTGCTTAGCCATGCGCATTCACCCCTCCAGCGGATGACCTGCGCCCGCTCCTGACGGTACCTTTCCGTGTGCTTACCGATTGTTCACATGGTGATTGCTGGTGTGACCGAGCGCACGGCTCGCAAGCCTTGCGGATGGTCGGCCAGCAGTGGTACGTACGGGGGATGCGCCAAGTGGCAACCTCGGGGCTGGCGGGGAGGCCGAGGGAGAGATGAGGCGAAAACGATGGCGGGTGACTCACCCGCCGCGCAAGTTGGAGGTCCATAGACATGGCCATACGCGTCTGGTGTGTGTTGATGCTGGCCGCCGCGTCTGCCGCGGCGCATGCGCAGGAGCCGAAGCTGCTTCTGAGGGCGGCGTTCGACGGCGATTGCGCCCTGGAGCCCGCTGGGAAGGGGGCAGCCGTCGCGGCGGGGTTCGTCGAGAGCCGCGACGGACAGGCCGTGAAAGCCAGTGAGTCGGGCAAGCATGCGTGCACCATCCCACTCCGGGGAGTGAGCCCGGACGAGGGCACGCTGATGTTCTGGTTCCGGACCGATGCGGCGACGCCGGCGCAAGGTGAAAGGACTGTCAGACACAATCCGGTCCGTGTCGAGGCCGGTCTGGGCCCAGCGGTGAGCCTGCAGCAGGGGTGGAACCAGGCGCGGATGTCGGGCAGCAATCCGTGGAACCGCAGCGCTCGCGGGCCGGGGGCGGTGTACAGCCACCTCGTGGCCGGCAAGTGGTACCACGTGGCGTACACCTGGAAGAAGGCCGGTAACGACGTGTGCGTGTGGCTCTTTGGGCTGCCGCAGTCCGACACGCTGGGGAAATGGGGCGAAGCCGAGACAACCGATGAGCCGTGGGCCGACGTGCTCCGGGTGGGATGCGCGACGGGCGCCGTGGATGACCTGCGCATCTACGATAGGGCCATGACGGGCGAGCAGATCATGGTCGCCGGCGAGTACAAGGACGGGGAGTGCATGTACGACGAGGGGAAGATCCTCTTCGGCACCGTGCTGGACGCCGAGCCTCTGAAGGGGCGGCTGCTGGCCGAGGAGACGTTCGATGGGCCGTGGGAGCCGAACTGGGTGCTGGAGGGGCCGGGGATTCTGACCATGGAGGACGGCCGGCTGCGCATGCGCGAGGGCGACAACCACATCGTGCTGTGGCACAGGCAGACGTTTCCGAAGGACTTCGTTGCCGAGTGGGAGTTCACGCCGAACGAGGTTGCCGGGCTGTGCATCGTGTTCTTCTGCGCCTCCGGGCGAGGCGGCGAAGACCTCTTCGACCCCGCCCTGCAGAAGCGGGACGGCACGTTCAAGCTCTACCATTCCGGCGACCTCAACTGCTACCACATCTCGTACTTCCGGAACACGTGCGCGCGGTCGCCCAACTGTGCGCTGCGCAAGAACTGGGGCTTCTACCGGGCGAGTTGCGGGTACGACGTCATTCCGCTCGAGACAGGCGTGACGAGCAAGATGACGCTGGTGAAGCGAGGCGCGCACATCCAGTTGGCCATCAATGGCCACGTGTCCATCGACTGGGTGGACGACGGGGTATCGCGCGGGCCGGTGTGGGGCGCCGGGAAGATCGGCCTGCGGCAGATGATGACCACGGACGGGTACTATGACAACTTCCGGGTGTGGGCGGTCAGGGCAGAGCAAGAGCCAAGGGGTGAGGGGTAGAGGCTCCCCAGCGCACCACGCCTGGTCCCCGCCCAGACGGCCATCTTGCGCGACGCCCGAGGGCGTCGCGCATTGGGTCTCATTGGGTCG
>JASFTE010000466.1:0-4686 GCA_050114035.1 Armatimonadota bacterium
GACGACTGAGAAGCGCATGTCGAGTGGGAAGCGCCCGTGATGCGCACCTGGGGCGAGCGCCGCTCTGGGTGTGCGTGCCACGAGGCGCAGGATAGCAACGCACGCGCTACAGTGTCAAGAAATCGGCACTGTGGCACCGGGATGCCGACCCACCGCCGCCGCCCGCTGCCTTCGCGTCCCTTCGCCCTTCGCGCGTCTCCTTGACACCCCAAGGCCCCGGCTGTAGACTCCTCGTTCCTGCAGCCCGTCCGGTCTCGAGGGGCAGGGCAGTGACTCGTCATGTCCGAGAACACTGAGAGACGGCGACGGCCGTGGCTGCTGATATGTCTCGGGATCGTGGCACTCGTCCCGTTGGCCGGGCTGGCCATGGCCATCACGGACAACCACTTCGCCCGCGGGCGGCGCATCGCCCATAGCGTGCGCATCGCCGACATCGCCCTGGGCGGCAAGACGGAGCAGGCGACGCTCGACATCCTGATGCGCGACTGGGTGGCGGGGCTGCCGCAGCAGGTCCAGTTGCGGTCCGGCAAGGGCAAGGACGCCTGGCTGCTGACGCCGGCCGAGCTCGGCAGCCGGCTGCTGCTGGACGAGGCCATTGCCGAGGCGGTCGCCATCGGCCGCACCGGCAACCTCATCGACCGATCCGTCGAGCGCCTGCGCCTCCTGCACTCGCCGCGCAACATCCGGGTGGAATGCACGGTGGACGAGGAGGTCCTCCGCGAGGCCCTCGTCGGGCTGGCGCCGCAGGTGAATCGCGAGGCGCGCAACGCGGATGTGGAGCTGGTGGAGGAGGGCGTCGAGGTGACGCCCGAGGCGTGGGGCAGGCAGCTCAGCATCGAGGACAGCGTCGCCGCGGTCGCCGACGCCCTCCGCGACCCGACCGCCGAAAGCATCGACCTGGTCATCGAGCACCAGGAGCCCGGCATGAAGGCCGCCGAGCTGCGGAAGTTCGAGGTGGTGCTGGGCACCTACAGCACGAGGTTCAGCCTCGCCAAGAAATCCCGCTGCCACAATCTGGGGCTCGCGGTGCGGGCGCTGGACAAGGCCATCATCAAGCCCGGCGAGGTCTTCTCTCTGAACGAGCGCCTGGGCCCGCGGCAGCCGGAGTTCGGCTATCGCAAGGCGGGCACGTTCATCAACGGCGAGCTCGTGCCATCGGCCGGCGGCGGTGTCTGCCAGGTCTCGAGCACCATGTACAACGCCGCGCTCCTGGCCAACCTCAAGATCGTGGAGCGGCAGCACCACTCCATGCCCGTCGAATACATCCGCACCGGCCGCGACGCCACGGTCTTCTACGGCGTCATTGACCTGAAGCTGCAGAACACGCTGAGGCACCCGGTCCTCGTACTCGCGGACATAGAGAGCAACGAGCTCTCCGTGACTTGCCTGGGCGCTGCCGAGGACGATGTGGACGTGGAGGTCCAGCGCAGCAACGTCCGCGTGCTGCCCCACGGGCGTAAGGAGATTGAGACCGACGAGCTCCCCGAGGGCGAGGAGGAGATCGAGAAGGAGGGCGGCGACGGCTACCGCGTCACCCTGACGCGGATCGTGAGCCGCGAGGGGCAGGAGCTCGAGCGGGAGGTCCTCCACCGGGACTTCTATGCCCCCCGCGTGGACGTCGTCCGCATCGGCACCGGGCCACCCGAGGCCTCCGACGACTCGACCTCATCCACCGACACGCCCGCCGAGCCGGACGACTGACCAGCTCCCGCCGCCGCTGGTGCATGTTGACACGTGTTCCGCCCTGCCCCGCCTGGGGAAGGACTCTCCATCTCGACCCTTCACCACCGATGCCGATTGGCGGCAGACCGCAGAGCCGCCAGAGCGACGGCAGCGAGGAGCGGCGGTGTTCCTTGACGGGGTGGAGGGGCGTCCATATAATTGGCGAACCGCGTCTTGGCGCAAGAGGAGGGCGCTGCAGACGAGTGCGCAGAAGCGGGAGGAGCGGGGCTAACTGATGGCTCAATCCTCGATTCCTGACGTACCGGATGTGCCTACCAGAGTCGTGAGCGGGCGAGGAGAGGCGCGGGGCGTGTGGGAGCATGTCGCCGCGCTGGAGGCGGAGCGGCTGCAGAGGGTGGAGCCGGGGGATCTCATCAACGTCTACGGGAGGGCATTCTGAGGACGGACTCGGGTGGGAGAGTGATTATGACAACAGAGACGCAGGCCCCGGCGGCCGGGAAGCTCATCGAGTCGATGGAGCGCGTGATCGTCGGGAAGCGGGACGTCATTGAGCTGGTCGTTGCGGGCCTTCTGGCCGGCGGGCACATCCTCGTGGAGGACGTGCCGGGGGTGGGTAAGACGACGCTGGCGAAGTCGCTGGCGAAGTCGCTGGGCTGCTCGTTCAAGCGGATCCAGTTCACGCCGGATCTCCTGCCGGCGGACATCATCGGCGTGAGCGTGTTCAGCCAGGCGACGACGGAGTTCGAGTTTCGTCCCGGGCCAGTGTTCGCCAACATCGTGCTGGCGGACGAGGTGAATCGGACGACGCCGAAGACGCAGTCGGCGCTGCTGGAGTGCATGGAGGAGAAACAGATCACGGTGGACGGGGTGACGCACGTGCTGGAGCAGCCGTTCTTCGTCATCGCCACGGAGAACCCGATCGAGTACGAGGGGACGTACCGTCTGCCGGAGGCGCAGCTTGACCGGTTCCTGCTGCGGGTGTCCATCGGATACCCGTCGTCGGCCGATGAGCTGGCCATCCTCAACGATCAGGAGCGACGGCACCCGCTGGAGACGATCGAGCCGGTGATGGAGCGTGATGAGGTCCTGGAGCTGCAGTCCCAGATCAAGGAAGTGTTTGTCGAGGACAGCATCAAGGAGTACATCGTGGCTCTGGCGGGGGGCACGCGGGAGCGTCCGGACGTCTTCCTCGGGGCCAGCCCGCGTGGGTCGCTGACATTGCGGCGTTGCGGGCAGGCGCTGGCCGCGGTGCAGGGGCGCGGGTACGTCCTGCCCGATGACGTCAAGCGCGTGGCCGTGCCGGCGCTGGCGCATCGCCTCGTGGTGCAGCCTGAGGCGCGGGCACGGGGGACGACGGCCGAGTCGGTGGTGGAGGAGCTGCTGCGCTCGGTTCCCGTGCCGGTCGTGGAGCGGGAGGAGTGAGGGGAGCCGATGGGTAATGCGGTGAGCTCCCCGGGGAGTGACCATCCGGAGCGCAGCAGCGCGAAGACGCTCGCGGTCATCCTCGTCTGTGGGTTCCTCTTCGTGGTGGCCTTCATCCTCGGCGCGCGACCGCTGTACGTGATGTTCGCGGCGGGCGTGTCGGTGCCGCTCGTGTCGTACGCCATTGGGCGGACAAGCCTGCGGCGGCTGCAGGTCCAGCGGCGCATGGCGAGCCACATGTCGGAGGGTGAATCTCAGGAGGTGCGGCTGCGCGTCACCAACACGGGGCGTCTGCGCAAGCTGTATGCGTGTCTGGAGGACGAGCTGCCCGAGTGGCTCCAGAGCAGCGCCCCGGAGGGTCACCTGATCGCCGACCTGGGAGCCGGGGAGAGCAGCGAGGTGGCGTACGACGTCACGGCGCTCAAGCGCGGCGTGTACCGCGTGGGGCCGGTGCGGATGTGGGCGGGCGACCCGGCCGGGTTGTTCGATTACCGGGCGCGGACGGCCGAGGCGACGGAGCTGATCGTGTATCCGGTCGGGGGGCGCCTGCCGTCGCTGGCCGTTGGGCGCGGCACGCCGTTCGCCGCCGCCACGCTCGGGCGGCGTCCGGTGGCCGACGGCACCGACTTCCGGTCCATCCGCGAGTACAGGCCCGGCGATCCCCTGCGGCGCATCCACTGGAAATCGAGCGCGCACGCGGGCGAGTTCCACGTGATCGAGTTCGAGGAGAGCATCGCGTCAGATGTGGCACTGGCGCTGGACCTGACGGCCGGCTCGGAGGTCGGTGCGGGGAAGGACACGACGCTGGAGTACGGGATAAAGCTGACGGTGGCGATGGCCGAGCACGCTCTGGCGAACCGGAGCTCCTGTCGGCTGACGGCGAGGGCGAAGATCGATCGGAGTGTGAACTGCCGGAACGCGGTGCAGGACCTGCCGCGGCTGCTGGAGGCGCTGGCTCGGACCGAGGCCGACTGCCCGGAGAGATTCGCCGGAGTGCTCAACAGCATCGTGCCGCGGCTGGATCGCGGGGCGTCGCTCACGGTAGTCACGCCGAGCACGGATGATGAGATCGTGGACATCGTGCGGCGGCTCGTGATGAACGGCGTGTCGGTGCACGTGTTCTGCCTGCGGGCGGACAGCTTCGGGCAGGAGGCCGACAAGAAGCGGCGGGCGGCGCTCTCGGCGCGGTACGCCACGTTTGTGTCCCAGATGTCGGCCAGCGGGGCCCAGGTGCGGGAGATAACGTGCGGGAGCGACCCGGTGGTGCAGATTGGTGGGCGTTAGGTGCAGTTTGATGTACAGCGAGTGAAGCGTCTGTTGCCGCAGCAGATCGCGGCGTGCGTGGCCGTTTCGGCGAGTGCAGCGGCGGTCGTCATGACGGCCGATACTCCCGGGTTCGGCACATTCGTCGGGGCCGTCATCGCGGCGGGGTTCGTCACGAGCGTTCTGCTGACCTACCTGGGCGCGCACGCGGAGGGCTTGTGGATGCCGGTGGCCATGCTGGCGGTGTTGTGCGCGGCGCTGCGCAACAGGCTGGCCCTGTGCGCGCTGTTCTATCCGGTGGAGGTATCCAGCGATCCC
>JASFTE010000467.1:0-4678 GCA_050114035.1 Armatimonadota bacterium
GAACTGGACGCAACGCGTCCGGCCCTGGCAGGTCGCGCGCTCAGCGCTCGGGCCGTCCGCCTCACGCCGCGCTGGCGGCCGGGTGTGGGGCTCGGAGCGTGTAGCCGATCCCGTGCACCGTCTGGATCAGCGCCTCGGCACGCGCATCATCGCCGATCTTGCGCCGCAGACGCGTCATGTAGATCGCCAGTGCGCGATCCCGACTGCTCGGGGGCGTCTCCCACACTCGCTCCAGCAGGTAGTCCTTCGTCAACACATGCCCCCGACGCTGCACCAACGCCTCCAGCAGCGCGTACTCCTTGACCGACAACTCGATGGGGCACCCATCCACCCTCGCGGACCGAGAGCTCCGGTCCACCGTCAGCGGACCCACCGTCACCTCGTCGCCATCGCTCGCAACCGACGCCGGCTGCGCACGACGCACTGCCGACCTCACCAGCGCCGCCAGTACCTCCGACCCTACGTCCATGTCCACCACCGTGTCGGCACCCACCTCCAGCGCGATCACCCGCTCCACGTCCTCCTCGCCGTTGGCCACCATGATGATCGGCGCGTACGTGTGTTGCCGCAGTTGACGACACAAATCCGCTCCGCTCATCTCCACCGGGCCAAGATCGGCCACGATCACCGTCGGGCGCATATCGCCGCATTCCCGCACGGTGTCCATGGCGCTGCTCGCCGTCACTGCCGAAAGCTGTGCTTGCTGTGCCGCTCGCGTGATCCGACGCCGGAGCCGGGCGTCGGCAATGCCAATCAGTGCATCCCCTTGTTGCACGTCGCCGTCACCTCCCAGGAGTGCCGCCGGCGCCCCTCGGCGCCATCGGCCTACCATGGCGAACGGTGCTGCCACTGAGCGCTCACAGGCCCTCCACCCGCAAGCACTCCACGGGGACATCCGGTTGGCCGATCGGGGGTGCGATTCTGGTGGCTGGAGTTCAACGATGTAAACAAGGAGCCGGGCTGCGTTCGTTACAGGCGCTCATGCTCAGGCTGATCCGTTAACTTGTGATTCTACTTGCTTTTATTACATCCCTGCAAGCGGAATGTAAAGAAAGTGTAAAGTGTTCGGAGGATAACACAGGGCGAGGAACACGTCGAACGCACAGAGAAGGGGAGCCTTGCTGCATGGGGATCTCGCACCATGGCGTTTCATGTGCTCGTGGAGGCAGTCCTGAGTGCCCCCTGATGGCGGCGCCTACGTGGTCGTGGCCACCTACAACGAGAGGGAGAACGTCCGTCCCCTTCTGGAGGGGCTGCGAGACGCGGTGCCTGAGGCATGCATCGTCGTCGTGGACGACGGTTCGCCCGACGGAACGGGCGAGCTACTCGAAGAGCTGAGGGCGTGCGATTCGAGACTGCACGTGGTGCGCCGCGAGGGCAGGTTCGGCTACGCATCTGCACAGATCGCCGGGATGCAGTATGCGCTCGAGCGCGGCGCCGACACCGTCGTCACGATGGATGCCGACCTCTCCCACGACCCGGCGTATGTCCCTACGATGCTGAGGCGGCTGCGAGAGTGCGATGTCGTCATCGGCTCGCGATACGTCGCCGGAGGCAGCGCCGAGGGCCAACCGCGCTGGCGGCTCATCCTCAGCAAGGCCGCCAATGCGGTCTGTCGGGTCCTTCTGGGCCTGCCGGCGGCCGACTGCTCTGCGGGCTTCCGGGCCTACCGAGCCCCGTTTCTCCAACGCGTGGGCCTGGACTCCGGGACGGCGCGAGGGTATTGCTTCCTGGCGGAGCTGCTGTTTCGCTGCTGCACCCACGGCGCTCGCGTGGCGGAGGTGCCCATCGCGTACATGGCCCGCCGCCACGGCGCGTCCAAGTTCTCGAGTGGGATCGTCCTCGAGGGCGTCAGGATGCTCTGCCGGCTCGCCTGGGAGCGCGCCACGGGTGCGTGTCGGCGAGGGTGAGACGGGGCCTCACTCGGTAATGAGCGTCAGGCCCTCGAAGTCAAACTGCACGTCCATAACCGTAAGTCCCTGCTCTGATAGCGCTTTGCTCAGGCGCTCCTGGGCCCCCCCATCCCGGGCCAGGAAGAGAATGCACCCCCCGCCCCCAGCACCACACGGCTTCCCGCCCATGATCTCTGGAGCCGCCAGGTCGAAGAGGTCCTCGATCTGCTGCGTGGAGGTGGAGTCGTCAAGCTCCTTCATCCAGCGCCGCTGGTGTATCAGAATGCGGGCAAACGCCTCCAGATCCCACTGCTCGAGCGCGTCGCGCGCCTCGTAGGCGGAGTCGCGCAGGTTGAACAGCGCTCTCACCGTCCCCTCCCGTCCCGCCCGGAAGTTCCCCCACACGTTCCGGTGGATGTTGGACGAGAGGCGCGCTTGCCCCGTGTAGCACAGCACGAGCAGCTCCTCGAGCTCGCGCACCCGCTCCGCCGGCAGCTTGGCCGCGGTCCGTGTCACCTCGTCCGCACTGAACTCGAAGAGGTTGATCCCACCGACCGCGGACGCGTACTGGTCCTGCTTCCCGCCGATGATGCCCAGCGTCTTCTCCACGTCGTACGCCAGGGCGGCGATGCGCATCTTGTCGTCGTCGGACGCCACCGGCTCGCGCCGCGCCAGAGCCAGCCAGACGCAGTTCAGGGTCGCCGATGTCCCCAGGCCACTGCCCGCCGGAATGGGCGTCCCGTACGAGACGCTCAGAGCTGGCCGCTCGGGCCTCTGGAACTCCTCTGCGCCGCCGGCAATGGAGGCCTGCTGCGCGTCAAAGACCGCGTGGAGTTCATCGTCCAGCTCCAGCTCACCCGTCACGTACATCCGGATCGCCGCATTCAGCGTGGCGCCTTTGAACGGATCCGCGAAGTACGACACGTCGGTCCACGCGCCGGCGAAGTCCACGCGGACCGGCGCCCGGCTTCGTACGATCATAGTCCCAACTCCTGGGTGCGGTGTCTGCGGCGGTGCGGCCGCGCGGGAGGATGTCATCGGGTGTGGCGGAGGGGGAGGGATTCGAACCCCCGGTCGCCGTAAGGCGACAGCGGTTTTCAAGACCGCCTCCTTAGGCCTCTCGGACACCCCTCCGTCCGTTTTTCAGTATACGGGCCCCGGCAGCGCGTGTCAATGCAGCGGCGATGACCGGGGCGAAGGGGCGACTTCCGGCGCTGCGTCGAATGTGTTACAATGCCCCCGGTGGCGCCCGGCCTCAGGCACGGGCGCTTTGGGAGGACAGAGCATGGTGACGAGCGGACAATGGCGCTGCATGGGCGCGCTCCTGGCCTGGATGGCAGTCTGGGGCTGCGCCGGCGTAGCATGGAGCGCCCCGGCTCAGACGATGGCGTGGCACAAGAGCTTCGATGCGGCCCTTACGGCAGCAGAAGACACGTGCAAGCCCATATTAGTGGAGGTCTCCTGTGCGGGCTGCCGCTACTGCAGGCAGGTCTGCGAGCCCGCGCGCGACACGCTGCGCCAGAGCCTCGCGGATCCGCGTGTGCTGGAGTTGTCCACATTCTTCGAGTGCGCCCGCGCCAAGGCGCAGAAGGCTGCCAGGGACCAGTCGTTCCAGCAGTTCCGGCAGTTCAGGATCGTGGCGAGCCCGACGGTGTTGCTGCTTGAGCCTGACGGCCGCTCTGAGTTGATGCGCCTCGGCGGGCCCGTCACTGCCGATGTGCTCGCCGGGTCGATGGCGGTCCTCGCGGAGTTGGGCCCGGCGCTCCGAGGCGTCAAGGCCGACCCCGGGAGCGGTGCTGCACACGCGGCCATAGGCCATGTCTACTACCGGCTGGAGAAGCAGGATCGGGCTCTGGAGCACCTGCGCCGGGCCCTGGCGACACCCGACGAATTCCCTCGTCGAGCCGAGGCCGAGCTGGACGCGGCCATCTGTGAGCTCGTCCTCGACACCCGGGCCCCCGGGGCAGCCGATGAAGCGCCGCCATGGCTGCAGGGTCTGGAGTCATTCGTCGGCGCACACCCGGACAGCCCCCGCCGCCCGGAGGCGCTCTTCTACCTGAGCACGGCGTACCTCCGAGTGGGGAAGACGACTGAGGCTGAGGCCTGCCTCAGCCAGCTCATTGCCGGGGAGCTGATGGACTCCCAGTGGGCCCAGGCAGGTCGGGAGACGCTGGCGAAGGCCCAGCTTCCGCGGCTCCGGCTGCAGCTGCGGCAGCGCCCGGACGATGCCGAGATCAACTACAGGATGGGCCGTGCGCTCATGATGACGCGCGAGTTCCACGACGGGCTCAGGTACCTGGTCCGCGCACTGCAGGTGGACCCGGAGGACGCCGCCGGACGCAAGGTGGACGCGACGCTGGATGCGGCCATCTGCTGGTGCTGGGTGGATCCGCGGATGGGCGGGCCACGGCTGAGAGACTTCCTGCAAAAGCACGCCGGGGCCGAGCGCGCGCCGGAGGCGCTGTACCATCTTGCGACGTGGGCGTACTCTCAGGGCGCGACCCAGCAGGCCCGCGACGCCGCGCAGAGGCTTGTTGGCGAGCACCCCGAATCCCCCTGGGCCCACAAGGTCAAGGGTCTGCTCCAGCGAATCCAGGCGCAGGGCCCGTAGGGCCTCGCGGTCCGCCACGCCCTCGCTCTGCCCTTCGCCACGGCACAGGTCCCGCGAGACGAACGCTTGACCGGAGGAGTTGAGATGCTCTCGACACATCGCAGAATCACACGGATCGCCGCCCTGGCCGGCCTCGTGGCCGTGCTCGTGGCAGTGCCGGAGACGGCCGCTGGCC
>JASFTE010000468.1:0-4668 GCA_050114035.1 Armatimonadota bacterium
TTTATTGGGTTGTCTCTATGGTCACCGTGAGAAGCCTCATAAGCCTCACAAGCGACATTTTGGGGCTCTGTGGGGCTGTGCGGGCGGATCTGGGAATGCTGCTTATGAGGCTTGTGAAGTGTGTGTGGCCTGTGTCGGGCTGGTTTTGTGAGCTGGCGTACAATTGGGTGTGAGTGTGCATTCTCTGTGTCCTCCGTATCGTCTCGTGGCGCGGAGGCTCGCGGGCCGGGAAGTGCGCGCCACGCGGTGGGAGGCAAGGCGAAAAAAAGTGGCGGGGCCGGGATGCTGCGCCGCTACAGGGGGCGATGGGGAAGTGTCCGATTTTTGTCCTCCTTCATTATATATGGTCAACTAAAGGGGGGGGTGTCATAGAAAAGGCGAGAATAGTGCTTGTACGGGCTGTGCGGCGGTTTTTTGGCGGGCACTGCGCCGTAAACGGAGGCGATGCGGGACACTTTGGCCCGGTCAACTCAGAGGGTTTTTGTCACAAGTATTTCCGGAGTCGGTGGAGCCGTGTGCGGGCCGATTGGGGCCAATCGAGTGGGAGCTTCGTGCATGATTCGGGCCTAGCTCGATTCCATGCTGCGGCGGACCGTGCGCCCGAAGAGCGCGAGGGAGGCGGCGAAGGCCATGAGGGCGACGGCGAGGGCGCCGATGACCGTCGCAGCCAGCAGCGCGTGGGCCCCGGTGGGCCAGGCGAAGACGTGGTACAGGGAGCCCAGGGGGCCGACCCAGAGCGAGCGCCCCGGAGTGCCGAAGCCGAGGAAGTCACTGATGCCCAGACGGAGCAGCAGGATAGGCCCGATGGCAAGGCCGGCGACGATGCACGACGTGGTGCTCACGGCCCGCGCGGGGCGCCTGGCCAGGAGCGACACGAGCACGCCGATGGCGCACGCGGCGAACGCGAACGCCTCGGCGAGGATGAACATGTACGCGGCGCTGCGCCAGGGGATGATGTCTACGGCCGCCGACAGCACTCCGACGGGCAGCCCGAGGAGGACCAATGGCTGGGCCTGCCAGAACGCCGCGGCCAGCTTACCCCACACGATCGTGCGCGGCCGCAGCAGTGTGGCGACCACCATCTCCAGCGTGCGCTGCTCCTTCTCCACGGCAATGCACATTGCCGCCGGGATGGCCGCGAGGAACGCCGATACCAGGACGACAACTGCCATCGCCTTGGCCACGAACTGGAAGTCCATGAACCTCCCGACGCCGCAGAGCATGATCACCTCGGCCAGCACGAAGCCGTACAGGCTCGCCCGGGTAATGATGTCGGCGCTCCCCAGCGGCCGCCCGCGCAGGTCACGGGCCAGGACAGGGTTGTGGACGTAGTCTGCGATGCGGCGCCACGGCGACGAGCGCCGCCGGATCGCTCTCCGGGGAGCCGACCGGGGGGCCCTGTCGCCAGCTTGTGCCTCCGGCGGGCTGCCGCGCGCCTGCTGCGTGAGCCAGCGCCCGAGGCGCTGCGTCAGCGTCGGGCCCACGACGTGCGTCGAGCGGGCCACTGCCCGGCTCGTGGCGATCACCAGCACGAGGCTGCCCAGGAGCATCACGGCGGGCGATACCAAGTGCAGCAGGACGAACTGGCGCCGCTCAGCCCGGTCGCCACCGGCTCCGAGCACCGTTGGCGGCTGCGGTGGCTGCGGGACGAAGCTGACAGAGATGGGCGGGAAGACCGTGATCCCCTCGAACAGGCTCCGCGAGGCGGAGACGGGGCTGACGAGGTCGGGCGTGGGGAACTGCCATGCCCCGGCTCCTCGGGCAGCCTCGGCGATCTGCCGCCGCGGCATGGCGACCTCTGCGCACCAGAAGACAACGCGAGTGCCTGCGGGCCCGGCGTAGTGTAGGCAGCCGATGAGCAAGTACGTGACCATCACGGCCATGTACGTCTTCGTGCAGCGGCTGGACACGAACAGGCTGAGCGCTCCGACGAACACCGAGGCGGTGATGAGGAGCAAGAAGAGCAGCCCTACCTCGAGCGGAGACACGCCGCCGAGCAGGAAGACGGCGCTGACGGCCGGGAGGCTCGACAGGATCAGGCCCACGGCGAAGACGGTGCTGGCGCCGAGCTTGCCCAGCACGATGTGGCGGGGCTTCAGCCAGGTACAGAGCAGTGTATCCAGCGTCTGCGTCTCGCGCTCCCCGGAGATGGCCCCGGCGGCATAGCCGGGGACGAGCGCCAGCAGGAGCACCAACAGGGCTGTACCGAGGGCGGCGAAGAGCTGCCGGCCCAGGCCGGGGATGGCACGGAGGTCGAGGGCCGCTCCCTTCCACGTCCCGGTCATCTCGCCCAGAGCCGTCATCCACGTGACGATGACGACGACGGCCAGCACGGCCACGAATCCCGTGCGCAGGAGGAACGCCCGGTGCCCCCGCAGACCCGTGCGCAGCTCGCGTGTCAGGACCGGGTTGGTCAGGCCAAGCATGGATCGCCTCATCGTGACCGACTTGACCTCACGCGCCGTGGTGGTCTGACGTCGCTGAAGATCGGCCCCGGCGTCGCGGGCAGCCCTTGCACGTCGGGCTGCATCAACCACAGATTCACTGCCCGACGGCCGGGGCGGTGCCCCTCGACATCGATGGGCAAGAGGGGCTCCGACGTCCAGCCGAGGAACATGGGCGACCGGAGCGCCTCGGACGACGGCTGCGGGATGGAGCCGGTGAGCACGGCGGACCGTAGAATGTCCTCCACTTGCGTGCGCTCCCGGCCGGCACCGGGCGTGTCGGGCTTCCTCACGTTCCACGGGCGCAGTCCGAGGCTGCTCAGCAGCGCGAGCCGCGCCTCGCGGGCTTCGGCATCAGTGCCGCCGACCAGATCCGTCTCCGGATGGAACGGGGGTCGTCCATTGGGAGCAACAGCGGCGCGCACCGTCGCTGTCTGCCCCACGGAGAGGTCGCCCAGCGGCAGGCCTACATTGCAGTGAACGAGCAGGCAATGCTCGAGATCGAACCGCGTGTTGTTCGTGATCTCGCCGACGATGTTTCCGTCCTCGTAGCGGAGATCGGCAGTGACGGCGCCCGCGTCCAGCCACCAGTCGGCGTAGAAGCTCCGCATGGCCCACATGTCCACGGACATGCCCGGCAGCCGGAAGGCATCCCTGGTCTGGGCGAGCTGGAACGCGGCACTCAGCACCGAGGCTTCCTGCACCATGTCATCCGAGTACTCGTCCAGCACGACAACGCCTCGTGACATGGTGTATCTGGCTCCGCCATACGGCCCTCCCCTCGGCCGGCCCCCACCGGGGCGCGTGGTCCCGCGTGCCCCGCCTGTTGTCGGCGATGGCTCCTCCAGGGGCAGCAGCGTCGCCGTCGGGTCGTCAAGGGTGATGGTGTACGTGGCCTTGCGCGGCGAGTAGACTCCGAAGTGCGTCCGCACGTGGGATGAGTCGCCGCGCTGATGCAGCACGTTGATCTCGTTGACGAACACGCGCCGGCCCTTGAATGACCAGGCCGAGTAGTACGCCACTCCGGTGAACGCGAGCACCAGCACCGGGAAGGTGATGATGGTCAAGTGGCGCCGCCGCAGCCGCCGCAGCACGAAGTAGTCCAGCGGGCCGATAGCGAGGACATACACACCCAGGAACACGATGACCCAGACGAGCGACGGCGCCTGCGCGACAGCCGTCTGGTAGACGGCCCGCTGGCGGGCCGCGTTGCGGCCCAGAGCCAGCGGGGGCGCGTAGTTCCGCCGGACCTGCTCGTCCGCGAACACCCCGGCCCACTGCAGCAGGTCCTGATAGAATTGCTTCTGCCCGGCACTGTAGAGGAGGGCCGGCAGCGACAGGTCGCACGCCAGGTAGATGACCGATCCATTGCCGATGTCCCGGGCCGCCATGAGCGGCTGGTCCGGGTCGAAGGCCGAGAGCACCTCCGCGTCATCTCGGAGGCGAACTCGGGCGAGGACGGTGGGCCCACTGAGCGGCAGGACGCTGATCCGGGCACGACCACGCCGGGGGCGAGCGTTGCCCTCGAGGTGAGGGGGGATGTCCACCTCCGCCGCTCCCTGCAGCTCCACCGGCAGCAGCGGCTCAAGCGCGCTGTCCTTCACGAACCGCCAGTACCGCCCCGTGGCCACCACGAGCGTGCCGCCGTCCAGCAGCCACCGGCGCAAGGCCTGCTCCTGCTCGGACCTGATGTTCCGGAGCGAGAGGCCGTTGTAGAAGATCACGTCCACGGGCTCGTACCCGGCCGCCTTGTCGGGCAGATCGGCCACCTGGCCGTCGACGGCCTGGAGCCCTCCGAACTCCTCGTGCATCACGAGCCCGAACAGCCCAACGGGTCGCTTGCTCAGCACCAGCGCCAGAGGATTGCCGCCGAGCAACGTCATGGTGGGAGCCGTCTGGGTGAGCGTCAGGTCTCCCGCCTTGAGCTGCACGTCGATGCTGGTAACGTAATGCTGGGGACGGACGTACAAGGTGACTTGCCGCCGGGACGGCGAGGGGAAGTCGATGGGGGCGTAGTAGGTCTGCTTCTGGTCGTCGCCGGCCGGGAGCTCGATGCTGAGCGTGCCCTGCAGGGGCTGCCCGGACCTGTTCTCAATGATGCAGCGGACGGGGGCCCACTTCTCCTGCTTGATCCGGCCGCCGAACCCGGCCCTCACGGTGAGCGTGATCGGCTCAGGCGACTCGGGGGCCTCCTGCGCCGCGGCGCCGTTCACCATGAGCAGCG
>JASFTE010000469.1:0-4660 GCA_050114035.1 Armatimonadota bacterium
CGAGATCGGCAAATGCCTCGAGGTCGTGTGGCAGGCCGTGGGCCAGTCGTCGCTTGCTGGCGCGCAGCGGATACTGTGGCTGGTGGACAGAGTGCTCGAGGACGAATACGATCTGTGTCCGAGCGTCGCGGACTCCGACGTCTTGGACGCCGACCCGGCCACGTGGGGTGAGGTGGGCGATGCCCTCCTGGCGCGACTGGACGAGGGCGACGGGCCACCACTACCCGGCGACCTCGATTGGAGCGCCCGGCACCATCGCGATTGCCTTGTCAGGTGGGCAGTCCACGCATTGGAGGACGCCGAGCGGCCTGACGACGCGCTGGCGCTCTGCCTTCGCGAAGCCCCCGTTACGCAGAGCTACGAGCGCGCGGTCAGACATCTGATGCGCGCAAACCGCCTCGACGAGGCGCGCCGCCTGGCGGACGAGGGCATCTCCAAGACACAGACCGAGTGGCCGGGCATCGCCGCGGCTTTGCGCGACTGTCTCCGAGAGATGGCCACCGAAGAAGGCGATGTGGCCGTGGCTGCTGCCTTCGTGGCGGACAGGTTCTTCCGGAGGCCGTCTCTGGGCGACTACCTCGACCTCAAGGAGGCCTCCGAACGAGCCGATGTCTGGCCCCAGGTCCGCCGGTGTGTGCTCGATGCCTTGCGCACCGGTGTCAGCCCCACCCAGGAGCAGGGCTGGCCGCTGCCCGACACGGGCCTGGACCCGCCGGCGGATGATGCTCCGGGCGCCGCGCCGTACAACGGCCTCCTGACGGAGATCGCACTGGAGGAGAACGATCACGAGAGGGCCATCAAGTGGTACCGGGAGCTCCGGGGGGAGTCGCGGTACGGGGGGCCGCCGGCCATCTCCGACCGTATGGCCAGCGAGATAGCTTCCAGCCATCCCGACGAGTCCATCGCCATCTGGCAGGCCCTCGCTGCCTCGCAGATCGCCCGGGTGAACCGGCGCGGATACCAGGAGTCCCTGCGGTACCTCCGACCCATCCGCGACCTGCTCACCAGCCTCGGACGGCGAGAGGAGTGGGAGACATATCTCGCCGAGCTCCGGGAGGAGCATCGACGGAAACGCACCTTCCTCGCCATGTTCGAGCGCCTTGACGAGCGCCGCATCATCGACACCTGACGCGCTCGAACGACGCCTGGATCTGGGACGACCGCATTGCGCATGGCAGGACTCGGCCGGCCAACGAGGGAAGGAAAGACCAGGCGGCAGTCCTATGCCCCATCTCCGACGACGACACGACACAAGCTGCTGCCCGCGAAGGCGCACGAGACATGGCAAGGACACTCCGCCCGGTGCATGCACTTGTAGCGGCCGTGGCCCTCTGCGCGCTGGCGCACGCCGCCTCTGGGGCACTGCTCACCGCCACCGTCGGGCTGCACCGCCTCGACCACAATCCGCACGGGACGGTTCTGCAGGTCAGCGCCCATCTTGAGGACGATCGCAGCGTCGGAGTCCGTCTGCATGTGGATGGCGGCTTCCCCCGGGAGACGGACGTGACGCGACTTCCGCACATGGTCTCGGTCACCATGCCGGCCATGCGAATGCCCTCCCCCAGGATGAGCCTCCCCGTCGGACGCGCCGGGCTCCGGGCCATTCACATCGGCCAGGTCGCCGAGGGCCGCGACTTCGTCCGCGTGCAGCTCGACCTTGTCCGGGGGGCCCGGGTACAGATGAGCCACCACCAGGGCCTGCCGGAGATCCCGATCAAGGTGCGCCTTGGCCCGACCGTGAGCCGGGGATCATCCCGGCGCATCGCGCTCACCTTCGATGACACGCCCTTTCCGGCGACTACTCCCAGGCTGCTCGAGATGTTGGCCCGCTATGACGCGCCCGCCACCTTTTTCGTAGTGGGGCAGAAGGCCGAGTGGTATCCCGAGTTGGTCCTGCACGCCTTCGACGCGGGGCACAGCATCCAGAACCACACGTACAACCACACGTCGCTGACCGACGTGGACACGGCGCGGGCTCGCCGAGAGCTCACGAAGTGCAATGACGCGATCGAGTGCATCACGGGCGCGGCGCCCAGGTTCTTCCGTCCCCCCGGCGGGCACCGCAACAAGTCAGTGGTCAGCCTCGCGCGTGAGGCGGGGCTCGACATGGTATTGTGGGATGTCAACCCTAACGACCTCAACGTCACGGACCCCGATCGCATCACGCACACGGTGCTCCGCGGCGCGAGCCCGGACGACATCATCGCCCTGCATGACGGAGCGCCCGGGACCATGGAGGCGCTGCCCACCATCATCCAGGCGCTCCGGGGCCGCGGCTACAGCTTCGTCACCCTCGACGAGCTGCTCGAGTAGCGTTCTGCCGGCCTTTGGGAGCATTCCTCGGAGCCACGAATGACCGACTCCACATCTGCAGGGCAGTCAGAAGTCACCCCCGAGGTCGCCCGCGGCGTGCGCAAGTGGTTCATCAAGACCGTCCTGGGCGTCCCCATGCCGGGGGTCGTCCTGTGCCTGTGCGCGGGCCGCTGGGACTGGGCGATGGCGTGGGTCTATGCCGGGATGATGCTCGCCCTGCAGGCGCTCACCGCCGCCGTCCTGCTCCCGACCAATCCCGAGCTGTTGGCCGAGCGCTCCCAGCCCCAGAGGGGCGGCAAGACCTGGGACACGGTGCTGGTCATCCTCAGCGTCGGCATCGGCATGATCGGCACCTGGGTCGTCGCCGGCCTTGACCTTCGCTTCGGGTGGTTGCCCTCGATTCCGCTGCCCCTCTCCGTCATCGCCGTAGGCGTCGGCATGCTCGGGATCGGCCTGCTCGTGTGGGCCATGGCTGCCAACAGGTTCTTCTCCGTCAGCGTGCGCATCCAGACGGAGCGGGGCCACGCCGTCGCCACCGGCGGGCCGTACCGCTGCGTGCGCCATCCGGGCTATGTCGGCTGGCTCATTGTGACACTGGCCACCCCGGTCGTCCTCGGCTCTCAGTGGGCCTTTGTGCCCACCGGCATCTCCGTGCCCCTTATGATCCTCCGCACGGCGCTCGAAGACCGGACACTGCACGGCGAGCTCGAGGGGTACAGGGAGTACGCCGAGCGGGTGCGCCACCGCCTGCTACCGGGGATCTGGTAGTCTCGTCCGCCGGGTGCCCTACATCGGGGTCTACAGGTACGCGTGCGGCCTGCGCCGCATCTTCTCCGTCGTCGCCATCTGGTCGATCATCGGATCGACGCGCTCGCCCAGGTTCTCCGCCACCCAGCCGAGCAGCTCGCGCCGCAGCGCCTCCGCCCGCTCGGGCTCGTCATCCACGAGGTTGATCATCTCCATCGGGTCGGCCGCCAGGTGGTACAGCTCGTCGGGTGCGTACCGATGCCAGATGTACTTCCAGTCCTCCCGCACCACGGCCCGTTGGCCCATGGACTCCGTGTAGTAGTGCTCCCGCGGATCGCCCTCGCCACGCAGCAGCGGCAGCAGCGACGCCCCGTCCATCTCCGCCGTCGGCTCTGCCCCCAGCATGTCCAGGATAGTCGGCGCGATGTCCAGGTGATGCGCGTATCCCCGCGGCCGCGTCCCCTCGGGCACCAGCCCCGGGCGCCAGATCACCAGCGGCGTGAAGACGACCGCGTCGTGCAGCCCGGCATGCCCCCACATATCCCCGTGCTGATTGAGCTGCTCACCGTGGTCGGCGTTGATGACGATGGCCGTGTCGTCGAGGATGTCGGCCTCGGCCAGCGCATTGAGCACCTGATCCACGAGCCGGTCCGTGTACAGTATCTCGCCGTCGTACGCGTCGATGCACGTGGGGTACAGGTGCGGGTCGCCGGGCCTGGCCTCGAAGTCCTCGGGCCACTCGGTGCTCGGTATCTGCTCCACCGTTCCCCACCCGGGCACGTACTCGTACCCGGCGGGCGCCTTGCGCACCTCGAGTCCCTCCGTCGAGCCGGGCTCGTGGACGAAGGGCCGCGCGAAGTCCTCGGGCTGATTGTACGGCAGGTGCGGGTCCCAGTAGTGCACGAAGAGGAAGAACTGCTCGTCCCTGTGCGCCGCTACCCAGGGAATGAGCCGCTCGTTGACGGCGCCCCCGACCACGTGGTGGTGCACGGGACGCGGCGTGCGCGTGACGTTCACGTAGTACTCGAAGCCCCGCACGAACTGCTTCATGTGCGAGGCGAAGTTGATCAGATTGTCAAAGGCCGCCGTGGTGATCCCGCCGTGCGCCCAGATCATCTCCGGCAGCGTCGGCACATCGTCGGGGAAGTTGATCATGTTCGGCTTGTCGAAGGGCGTCATGTACCACTCGGCGTTGACGGCGTACAACCCCGTGAACATGGACGTGAACGCCGGCCCCGTCGCCACGGCATTGGCCCGCGACTGCGGAAAGAGCGCCCCCTCCCGCGCCAGCCCATCGATCGTCGGCGACGTCTCCCGGAAGTACCCGTAGCAGCCCAGATGATCCGCCCGCAGCGTATCGAGACAGAACCAGACGACGTTCATGGCGTGTGCTTCCCTCGCCTCAGCCGCTCACACGTTGCAGATCTCGAACGCCTCGCGCAGGCTCGTCATCGGGTCCCGCTGCGGGATGAATTCGTGGGCCACATAGCCGTCGAAGCCCGTCTCCGCGATGGCCTTCATGATCGCCGGGTAGTCGAGCGTCTGCTTGTCGTCGATCTCGTGGCGCCCCGGCACGCCCCCCGTGTGGTAGTGCCCCCAG
>JASFTE010000470.1:0-4646 GCA_050114035.1 Armatimonadota bacterium
CACCGGGGATGGCGCCTGAACGATTACGGCCGGCACATCATCCACACGCTGCACGAGCACGATTACCACTCGGCGCTGTGCGGTGTGCAGCACGTGGCCAGCTTCCGGGACGGCAATGCATCGGATGTCATCGGCTACCGCGAGCACCTGGGCGGCGACCCGGGTGAGTGGGCCGGGAAGGCGGCCGACTGGGTGGCCGACTCTCCCCCGGAGCCCTTCTTCCTGTCGGTGGGGTTCGTGGCGACGCACCGGAAGTACCCCGAGCCGGCCTGCGATTGCCCGGAGACCGATCCCCGCTTCGCCCGCCCGCCGCTGCCCATCCCCGACACGCCCCGAACCCGGGCCGACATGGCGGCGTTCAACACGCTGGCGCGGACCCTGGACAGCCGGATGGGCGCCGTGCTGGAGGGGGTGGACCGGGCCGGATTGGCCGACAACACGCTGGTGATCTGCACGACGGACCACGGCATCGCCTTCCCCCGGATGAAGTGCAACCTGCACGACAGCGGCATCGGCGTTATGCTCATCATGCGCGGCCCCGGCGGCTTCGAGGGGGGCAGAGCCGTCAACGGCATGGTCTCGAACGTGGACGTTTTCCCCACGCTTTGCGATTACCTGGACATCGAGCCCCCCGGCTGGCTTCAGGGAGTCTCCTTCATGCCGCTCGTCCGCGGCGAGGTGGAAGAGGTGCGAAAGGAGCTGTTCGCCGAGGTCAGCTACCACGCTGCCTATGAGCCGATGCGGGCCGTGCGCACGGACCGTTGGAAGTACATCCGCCGCTTCGAGGAGCGGGACGGGCCCGTGTTGCCGAACTGCGACGACAGCCCGTCCAAGCAACTCTGGCTGGAGCACGGATGGCGCGACATGGTCCCACCGCAAGAAGCGCTCTACGACCTGATCTTCGACCCCAACGAGGCCCACAACCTGGCCGGCGATCCCGACCATGCCGCGACGCTCGACGAGATGCGGAACCGGCTCGACCGGTGGATGGAGGAGACGGACGATCCCCTGCTGAGCGGACCCGTGCCGGCTCCCGAGGGGGCCGTGGTGAACGATCCGGATGATCTCTCGCCCAATGACGAAACGCACGTGGTGGGTTCGGACGCGAGCTGAGGAAGTCCCGGGATGGCGAACTCTCATGCAGAACTGGCGGGGCGGGCCACTGAGGCAGCTCTGGACGGCGCCGCCCGGGCGGCCCGCGACCCCCGCCGGCTCGCCTACCACTTCATGCCGCCCTCCGGCTGGATGAATGATCCCAACGGTCTCATTCAGTGGCAGGGCAGCTACCACGTCTTCTATCAGCACAACCCCTACGCCCCCGACTGGGGGGCCATGCACTGGGGACATGCCACCAGCGGAGACCTGGTCCACTACGAGCATCAGCCCGTGGCACTCGCCCCCTCCGAAGCTTACGAACGAGCCGAAGGCGGAGGCGGCGGGTGCTTCAGCGGAAGCGCGGTGGACGACGACGGCACCCTGACCCTCATCTACACGGCCACGGCCGAGCACCAGACGCAGTGCATCGCCACCAGCACGGACGGCGTCGCGTTCACCAAGTGCGCGGACAACCCCGTCATCGCCGGCCCCCCGCCGGAGGGCCGCCCGGGCGACTTCCGCGACCCGAAGGTCTGGCGTCACGGCGGTTCATGGTACATGGTGGTGGGATCACGGGAGGGTGAGCGGGGCAACGTGCTGCTGTTCCGTTCGGAGAACCTGCGCCGGTGGGACTATGTGGGCGTTGCCTGCGAGAGCGACGGCAGCCAGGGGCGGATGTGGGAATGCCCGGACCTGTTCCCGCTCGGTGACCGGCACCTGCTGGTCGTCTCGCCCATCGGCGTGGAACGGCGCAAGAGCATAACCCTGGTCGGCGACTTCGATTACGGCACGGGCCGTTTCACGCCCGAGCGTCAGATGGACACCGACTGCGGACCGGGATTCTACGCGCCGCAGTCGTTCGTGGACGGGCGCGGCCGGCGCATTATGATCGGCTGGATGATCGGCGGCGGTGCCGACTGTCCCAACAAGAAGCACGGGTGGGACGGGGCGCACACGCTGCCGCGCGTCGTAAGCATCCTTCCGGACGGCGCCGTCGGCTTTCAGCCACTCCCCGAACTGGAGAGCCTGCGACGCGGCCATCGGCAACTGCGGGACGTGGGGCTTGTGCCCGGGGCGGAACACATGTTCTCCGACCTGGCCGGTGATGTGCTCGAGATCAAGGCCAGGTTCGAGGCGGCCCCCGCCGGTCGGGGGCGGTTCGGGCTGGCCGTTCGTTGCTCGGCCGACGGCGAGCAACTGACTCGGGTACTCTACGAGGCACGGACCGCATCGCTGACGCTGGACGGGCGGCTGTCCGGTGCGGCCCCCGAGGGGACAAGCTCGGCGCCGTTGCCGCTTCTGCCGGGCGGGGTGCTCGATCTGCACGTCTTCGTGGACCGCTCTTCGGTGGAGGTCTTCGCCAACGGGGGCCGGCGCGTGCTGTCGAGCAGAATCTTCCCGCACCCGGACAGCGTGGGCGTCCGGTTGTGCTGTGAGGGGGCGCAGGCGCGGCTCCGCACGCTGGATGCCTGGGAGCTGGAGCCCGTCGGGTAGACCCGTGGGGGCAAAACCGCGGATGGGGTTGCCGCCCGGGGCGAGCAACCTATAATCGGCCCGGAGCATACCCATGGGAAAGGAGGCCGGAATATGGTCCTTCAAACAAGGCCCACGCCGGGCGAGACGGATTGGTTCGTGCACGACCGGTTCGGGCTGTTCATCCACTGGGGCCTGTACGCACTGGCGGCCCGCCACGAGTGGGTGAAGAGCCGTGAACGCATGGACAACGCGACGTACCGCAAGTACTTCGAGCACTTCGACCCGGATCTCTACGATCCGGACCATTGGGCGGAGGCCGCCTCGGGGGCCGGGATGAAGTACTTCGTCGTCACCAGCAAGCACCACGAAGGCTTCTGCCTGTGGGACAGCGACCTGACCGACTACAAGGCCCCCAACACGCCGGCCGGTCGCGACCTGCTGAAACCGATGGTAGAGGCGTTCCGGGCCCGCGACATGAAGGTCGGCTTCTACCACTCGTTGCTCGATTGGCATCATCCGGACTACACGGTGGACCGTCACCACCCGATGCGGGACGATGAGGAATACATCGCCGGGGACGAGCAGCGCGAACTGGAGCGCTACGTCGAGTACCTCTACGGCCAAACCCGCGAGCTGCTCATACGCTTCGGCAAGGTGGACATCATGTGGTTCGACTTCTCCGTCGGGCCTTCGGAGCGCTTCCCGGGAAAGGGGAAGGACGTCTGGCGGAGCGAGGAGCTGATCGAGATGGTCCGGGACCTCCAGCCGGGCATCCTGATCAACGATCGGCTCCAGGTGGACCAGGACATCAAGACCCCCGAGCAGTACCTGCCCCGCGAGTGGCTGCGCGTCGATGGAGAGCCGGTCGTCTGGGAGGCCTGCCACACGTTCAGCGGCTCCTGGGGATACCACCGCGACGAGGCAAGCTGGAAGAGCGTTGACCAGCTCGTGAAGCTTCTCATCGAGTGCGTGGGCAGGGGCGGGAACCTGCTGCTCAACGTCGGCCCCACGGGCCGGGGGGAGTTCGACGGAAGGGCGCTGGAGCGCCTGGAGGGCATCGGAGAGTGGATGAAGCGGCACGGACGCTCCATCTACGGATGCACGCGGGCGCCCGAGGAGTTCGCCTGTCCGCAGGACTGCCGTTACACCTACGACCCCTCGACGAACCGGCTGTACCTCCACGTGTTCAGCTGGCCGTTCCGGCACATACACCTCGACGGCATGGCAGGGCGGGTCGAGTACGCGCAGTTGCTCAACGACGCCTCCGAGGTGGGCATGCGCGTGCAGGAGCCCGCTGAGGGGGGAGAGGCCGGCTCCATTGCCCTGGAGCTGCCCGTCCGGAAGCCCGACGTCACCGTGCCCGTCGTGGAGCTGTTCCTGAACGAGTAGCCCACCGTCAGAACAGACGCTCGGGAGCGAACCGTGCAGATCACCGTCCAGTGCAGCGAAGATGCGGGGGAGCTGAGACACTTCTGGCAGAGCACCGGCTTCACGCCGGCAAGCTGGCTCCTCGACGCCGACATGCAGGCTGCGCTCGACTACGTCGGTTCGGTCCCCCACGGGGGGATCACGCACGTGCGCATTCACTACCTGCTCGATCTGGTCTCCGGCGAGGGTTTCGGGGGCGAGCGCCCCGACTACGACTGGTCCGATCTCGACGCGGGGCTGGACGTCCTCGTGCGGAACGGTCTGAAGCCGTTCTTCGAGCTGATGGGCAACCCGGCCGAGTGGTTCAGCGATTTCCGCGACGACGCCCAGCTCCACGCGTGGCGGCGACTGGTACGCGACCTGGCCAGACATCTCATGGAGCGTTACGGGCGGGAGGAGGCGGAGAGCTGGTACTTCGAGTCGTGGAACGAGCCGGACATCGGCTTCGGCTGGCGGCAGTGGCGCGAGGACCCGGAGGCACATTGCCGCTACTACGACGCCTGCGCGGAAGGCCTGCGAGAGGCGAGCCCCGACCTGCGCTTCGGCGGCGCGGGGACGTGCCGGACGCTCTCGGAGCTGTTCAGGACCTTCATCGGGCACTGCGACAGCGGCACGAACTACTTCTCCGGCGAGACGGGGGTCCACCT
>JASFTE010000471.1:0-4637 GCA_050114035.1 Armatimonadota bacterium
GCTCGGCCGGACGGGCGTGCGCGTCTCGAAGGTCTGCGTGGGGGCGATGAGCTTCGGCGGGCGCACGGACGAAGGCGAAGCCAGGCAGATCATCAGCGAGGCCATCGAGGCCGGCGTCAACTTCATTGACACGGCGGACGTGTACCGGAGAGGGGAGTCCGAGGAGATGGTGGGCCGGGCGCTGGTGGAGAACGGCCATCGGGACGACGTGGTGCTCGCCACCAAGGGCGTCGCGACGATGGGCGATGGCACCAACGACCAGGGCGCGAGCCGGTACCACCTCACCCGGGCCGTGGAGGCCAGCCTGCAGCGCCTGCAGACGGACCGCATCGACCTGTACTACCTGCACATCACGGACATCCACACGCCGATGGACGAGATCCTGGACACGCTGGACGTGCTCGTGCGGCAGGGCAAGATCCTGTACGTGGGCACGTCCAAGTGGCCTGTGCCGCTCATCATGGAGGGCCTGTGGCTCGCCGACAAGCACGGCCTCCCGCGCTTCGTCGCCGAGCAGCCCCCGTACAACCTCACCGACCGGCGCATCGAGCTGGAGCTGGTATGGACGTGCATGCGCCACGGGATCGGCATCGTCCCCTTCGGCCCGCTGGCGGGCGGGGTGCTCAGCGGCGTGTACCGCAAGGGCGAGCCGGCTCCCGAGGGGCACCGGTACAAGAAGATCGGCCAGCGAGACGGGCACGAGCGGTACACTGAGAAGAGCATGGATCTGGTGGAGGGGCTGCGCCCGCTGGCCGACGCGAGGGATGTGACGCTCGGGGAGTTCTCGCTGGCGTGGCTCATGCAGCGGCCGGGGATCACGTCGCCCATCGCCGGTCCACGGACCGTGGAGCACATGCGCTCGGCGATTCGGGCGTGCGACATGGAGCTGACGGAGGAGGAGCTGGCGAAGGTGGACGAGATCATCCCGCCCGGGGAGAACGTCACCAGGTACTGCACGCTGTACGATCGCATGTGCCGGGCGGTGAACACGGGGGAGCCGCTGGGGCCATTCTGAGGGGGATCACTGCAGGGATGGGCGCCACTACGCGGTGGGCTCGACGTACGTCACGGACCGGGCGAAGGCGTTGAGCTTCGTGTTGCGGAGCACGAGGATTCTCGGGCGGAGCCGCGCGCGGTAGGTCTCGCCGAACTCGAGGGTCTGCTCGGGCGGGGCGCCGCCGGAGATGTCGATGAAGACGATGTCCGCGCGCTTCACGAGGTCCAGGACGGGCTTGAGCTGGTGGGCATCGGCCTCCAGCAGCGTTACGTTGTCGAGGCGCCGGAGGGCCACCCGGGCCTTCTCCACCATGGCGGGGGCCTTCTCGATGGCGATCACCCGCCGGGCGGCCCGGGCGAGCCGCCGAGTCGCTTTCCCATCGGCAGCGCCCACCTCGACGACCACGTCGTCGGGCCTCGGGAGCTGCTGGGCCAGCCGCCGGTAGGTACTCGCGCGGGCGCAGATGTAGATGGTGGTTCCGCGGCGTCCCCCCGCCGACTGATCGTCCATGTGACGTCACTCCCTGGTGCCGAAGAAACACCGGGGCCCGGTCAGGGCCCCGGCGGATGGTATGCTGAGAGTCTCAGAACGCTCCGGCGCCGTGTCGCTCAGGCCCCCGGGGCGTCCGCGGCGGCGGCGAGGGCGTCGGCCATGTCAAGTAGCCCGCCGGGGGGGAGGTCTGAGACGAGTGCGAAGGCCGTGTCGCCCTCGGCCCACGCCACGACGCAGCAGCGCTCGGTGCGGACGACGCGGAACTCGCGCCCGAGCCCGGCGGCACGCCTCGCCACGGGCAGGCGCGCCCGCGTCACCGGGAGCTGGTACAGAGCCATCCGGTGGGGTCCGCTGGCGTAGTTGAGCTGCACGGCCGCGACGCCATTGACGTACCTCGTGGAGTGCCCCACGAAGGTCATGTGCGGAGCCGGCGGTCGCATGAGCGCGGGGGCGTGTTTCACCTCGCGCATGAGCGGCCCGCCGACGGGAGTGAACTGACCCCATTGAGGCTGCGCCGGTGCGGCCGCGGCGGCCTGTCCCTCGAAGTCGAGCACAAGCACGGCCACCGGCACGGCCGCATCCGTGGTCTCCTCCGGCATGGGGGTGAACCAGGCGATCCCGAGCGCCAGGCCGACGACGGCGGCAGCGATGCCGAAGCTCATGGCGGCACGGGCGGGCACGCGGGCAAGCCACGGGTAGCGGGCGGCGCGAGGGGCGCTCGGCGCGGCGTGGGGGGCGTCAAGGCGTCTGAGCAGTGCGGGCCAGAATCCCGGGGGAAGCTCGTGCCGGTGGCGGATGATGGTCCGGACGGCCGTCTTGGTCTCTTGCAGCCAGACGTGCGCTCCGGCACAGGCGGCGCACGTTCTGGTGTGCGCCTCAACGCGCGTGCGCTCGGCCGCACTCAGTTCGTCGTCAACGAGAGCAGAGATCAACTCCTGGGCCGTCTCGCACTTCATGGCAGGCGATCACTCAGATTATGCCATGCACTTTCGCGTATTCGCGCAACGCATTGCGCAGCCGTCGGCGCCCACGGAAGAGGCGGGAGCGAACGGTGCCAATGGGGATTCTCAGCATATCGGCGATCTCTTTGTACGCGAACTGGTCGATGTCCGACAGGATCACAACGATGCGGAATGCCTCCGGCAGCTCGTCGAGGGCTCCCTGGACTTCCTCGCCCGGGAGGTCGGCGAACACGGCATCCTCCGGCCTCGCCTCCCGCGACCCTCTCTCGTCCCGGGCCTTTGCCGCCTGATTCGCCGTGATCTCGTCCAGCGCGACGAAATCCGGCCCCCGCCGACGTCGTCGATAGACGTTGATGTACGTGTTCGTCAGAATCCGAAACAGCCACGCGCGGAAGTTGGTTCCCGGGCGGAACTGGTGGAAGGAGGCGAAGGCCTTGGTCAGCGTGTCCTGGGCCAGATCCTCGGCGTCGTCCCGATCGCGGGTCATGCGCAGGGCGCTGTTGTAGATGTCGCGGGCGTGTTTGTCGGCCAGGTCCTGGAACTGCTGTCGCTTGAGCACATCGGCGGACACGGCGTCCGGGGGCGCCTCGGGGGCGCGGGATGGCGCTGCTACACGGCTCCCCCAGGTGAGGGCGGAGCTGCCGACGAGTCTGGAATCCCTCGAAGCGGACATCAAAGGCTTCTCCCTGCCCCGACACGAGCTGGGCGCGGCTCGGGGCCACTGGCACTCCTAACTTACCCTCTCTCTGGTCATCTGGCAAGGTGGTCTGGGCCACGGTGGCGGGTGAGCTCAGCGAGCGGCGTGATGGAGGGGACGCCCGATGGAGGCCGAGCACGGCGGGTACGGCCGCTTCCTGGGCCTGTTGCTGTCAATCGCGCTCGGGGGCATCTGCCCGCCGACGCCGCAGCAGAACGGCCACGAGGCGGGATATGAGCTCCGTGCGATGCTCGAGGTACAGGAGCAATGGGGCGCAGGCGAGCAGGAAGGTGGGGAGCGAGATGGCCGCCATCGCCAGGTCGCCACGATCGCCGGCAATCGCCCGCGCGAGGCAGTGTGAGGCCCACAGGGCGCCGAGGCAGAAGATGAGGGGCAGGAACGAGAGTGTGGTCTCGCGCACCACATCGGCCCGTCGGTCGGCGTACACGGCGAAGGCGCTCACCAGGCTGAGAGTGCCCGTGACGGCGTAGCCGGCACAGGCGCCGATGGCGATAGCGCGCAGCAGCTCGGCTCCCTGCAGAGCGGTGTGGACGAGAGTGTAGGACGCGGCGGCGATGACGAGGGCCCCCACGGCCCGAAAGGCGATGAGCTGCTTCTCGCGGTTGAACGCGACGAGGGCCTGGTCGGCGGCGACGGGCACGGCGAGCAGGGCACTGCCCAGGAGCAGCACCTGGATCGCGCCGATGGCCTCAACGTACTTGGGCATCAGCCACGGGATGACACAGGGGCACAGCAAGTAGCCGACTCCGGCCACGACGGGCATCACGGAGGCCAGGCCGACGGTGGCCAGCAGGAGCTGTCTGCGCAGGCCCTCGGCGCCATCCCGCCCGTAGGTCTTCAGGTACTGGGGGAACAGGACATACGCCACGGCATTGGGGAGGGTGTACAGCATGCCGGCCAGCGTGGAGCCGAGGCGGTAGAAGCCGAAGGCTCTGACGCGTATGAACTTCACGATGATCAGGCAGTCCACCGTGCGGTAGAGCTGATCGGCGAGCAACATGAGCATCAGGGGGATGCCGGACTTGAGCAGCGCCGTGACCTCCGGCCACCGGAAGCGCCAGGCGAGGCGCAACCGGCCACGGGCGAGGAAGTAGAGCACAACGGCCAACTGCGCGAGGACAAAGCCGACGACGGCGCCGCGGACGCCGCGAAGGAGCCCCAGGCCGATGGAGAGGGCAAACTCGGCGGCCGCGGTCAGCAGGAGCGCGCGGCCGATGACGCCAAACCGACCGTAGGTGCGCAGCACGGACGTCATGAAGTTGCTTGCGTGGCTGCCTACGATGAGAACGCCGCCGATGGCCAATGCCATGCGGGTGGTGATGCCCAGATGTGCCAGATCGAGGAAGGCGACCGCGGACACGGTGAGCCCGGCAACGACGGCGAGGCCGGTGGTGGCGGCGAAGGCGGTGTTCTGGAGCGTCTCGGCCCGCTCGCACTCCTCCTTGCCCAGCGCCAGCGGCATGAGCTT
>JASFTE010000472.1:0-4625 GCA_050114035.1 Armatimonadota bacterium
AGAACGGTACGTCCGTCGAGGGTCAGACCAGTGTGCAATGGAACACGGACCTCGGCGCGCAGCCGACCAACCTCCCGGAGTCTCTGCAGGCGGTCGGGTACGCCACCGGCATGGTCGGCAAGTGGCACAACGGTGCGCCGCCGGGATGGGCGAAGGATGTGCGCAACAAGATCCCGCCGGATGGCGACCCGGCCGACCCAGCGGTGGCCAGGGTCCTCCGCGACGGCCAGGAGCGGCTCGGCGAATGGCTGACGGGCCACGGCTTCGACTACGCCGCGAGCGCCAACCTCGGCAACTTCGGCGCTCATCCGTGCCGCGCCCTGCGCCACCACAACCAGGAGTGGATCACGCAGGGCGCGCTCGACTTCATCGACCGGAATAGGGAGCGGCCGTTCTATCTCTACATGGCCACGACGCTGCTCCACGGCCCCAACCCCCTGGCGTCGCTCGAGGCCGACCCGCGCATCACCCACGGCGGATTGCTCGACGAGCCCATCGACGTGCAGCCCTCGCGGCAGTCGGTGCTGGCGCGCGCCAGGGCTGCCGGCGTGCCCGAGCGCCTCGCGCCCGCCACCTGGCTGGACGACGGCATCGGCGCCGTGCTCGGGAAGCTCGACGAGCTCGGCCTGGCCGAGGACACCATCGTGTTCTACTTCAACGACCACGGCGTCGAGGGCGGCAAGGGGAGCTGCTACGAGGGGGGAGTGCGCACGCCGACCTTCGTGCGCTGGAAGGGCGTCATCGAGCCGGGCCGCAGCGACGCCCTGATCCAGAACATCGACTTCGCGCCGACGATTCTCGACGTGTGCGGCACCGATCCACCCGCACAGATGGAGCTCGACGGCGTCAGCCTCATGCCTCTGCTCGCCGGCGACAGGGCCGAGCTCCACGATTCGCTCTTCTTCGAGATCGGCCACACGCGCGCCGTCTGCACCAGCAAGTGGAAGTACCTGGCCTTCCGCATTCCGCCGAGCAAGCAGATGACGCCGGAAGAGAAGCTGCGCGTCTCCCGGCGGTATGCCGCCAACAAGATGGCGCGCGAGGACAAGCAGTTCGAGATCATGGCCGACGCGCCGCTGTCGCACATGGGCTTCCCCGGGGGCCAGGGCACCGAGCGCGGCAATGCGGTCAAGACCTACGCCAGGCACTACTACGATGCCGATCAGCTCTATGATCTGGAGAACGACCCGGGCGAGCGGAGCAACCTCGCGAGCGATCCGGCCCACAGAGCGACGCTCCACGAGATGAAGGCTCTACTCACGCGGCACCTCGCCGGCGTGCCCGGCACGTTCGCAGAGTTCAAGACGAAGTAGGGAGCGCAACCAATGAGCGACAGGCCCAACATCGCCTTCCTGCTGAACGACCACCAGGTCTACTACCGCCACGGCTGGGACGATGGGCCGAACATCCAGCGGCCGCATTTCGATCGGCTGGCCGCGGGCGGCGTCGTCTTCGACCGCGCCTACGCGGCCTGCCCTCTGTGCGGCCCGGCCCGGCGGACGATGCTCACCGGGCTGTACCCCCATACTCATGGCGAGTTGAAGAACGACAGCAACCACCCATTCGACCGCGAAACCTACCTGGACATCCTCGCCGATGGCGGCTATCGCAGCTACTACTACGGCAAGTGGCACGCGGGGGAGGGGACAGCGTACGACCACGGGTGCGAGGGCTTCAGCTACCCCAGCTACAACAACCCGTACACGAAGCCCGAGTACAGGGAGTACCTCGCCGCGGGGGGGCTCCCGGAGCACGAGGTGCTCATCGAGCGTAACTTCTGGCCCCCGGTCGGGCGCGATGGGCGCCCGAGCCCGATGCAGGCCGGGGAGCGCTACAAGTGTGAGGGGAGCTGGTGCAACGAGCACGCCTCCGGCCTCACGGTGACGCCCACGGAGACGCACGAGGCCTTCTTCCTGGCCGATCTGGCGTGCGGCAGGCTGCAGGACCTCGCGGCCTCAGCCAGCCATCAGCCCTGGGCCCTCCGCGTGGACTTCTGGGGGCCGCACCAGCCGTACTTCCCCACGCGGGAATTCGCCGATCTGTACAGCGCCGAGGATATCCCCGAGTACCCCAGCTTCCGCGATGATCTCTCGACCAAGCCGGAGATCTACCGCAGCGAGGGCAACCATCCCATCAGCGAAGACGGCAAGCTCATCAGCCCCAACCCGCTCCCCTGGCCCGAGTGGCAGAAGGTGCTCGCCCGCGCGTACGCCCACGTCACGATGGTGGACGCCGCCGGCGGGATGATCCTCGATGCCCTGGATGAGCTCGGGCTGGCGGACAACACGTTGGTGCTCTGGACGACGGACCACGGCGACGCCCTGGCGTGCCACGGCGGGCACTTCGACAAGCGCTCCTACATGCCGGAGGAGATGATCCGCATCCCCATGGCCATGCGCTGGCCGGGGCGCGTCGCGCCGGGTCGAGTGTCACAGAGCCTCGTGAGCAATCTCGATGTCGCCCCCACCATCCTCGATGCCGCCGGGCTCGGCTTCGCCGACGAAGTTGACGGCGCCAGTCTGGTCCCGTTGGGCACAGACGCGAACGCCGACTGGCGCGAGGATGTGGTGTGCGAGACGCACGGGCACGGCGAGGAGCATCTTGGCAGAGCCGTGGTCGCCGACCGCTACAAGTACGTGGCGAACAAGGGGCAGATGGACGAACTGTACGACCTGGCCGAGGACCCGTATGAGATGGTCAACCTGATCGCCGATCCCGCCTGCGGCGACGTGCTCTCGGACATGCAGCAGAGGCTGAGCCGGTGGCAGGAGGGCACGAGCGATCCGCACTGACATCGCCTGCGCTCTTGATGCCGAGTAGGTAGTGCCCCATCAGCGCGGCCTCTCGTCCGGGCCCGGCGTGATGAAGAGCCGGTCGATCTTCGTCCCGTCCTCGCGCACACTGAGCTGCAGCCGCACCTCGCCCTGCGGCAGCGCGATGGGCGTCGGCTCCACGGACCGATTCAGGTTCACCCGCGTCCACTCCCACTCCAGATGCACCCCGGTGTGCCATTCCGCCTGGCCCACCGGCTCCGCCGTCTCACTGAACACCCGCACATGGAACGAGTCGTCATCCGGCGTCGGCGCCTGCACCCGGCCCCAGAGGTAGTACTGCCCCGCCTCCGCCACCTTCAGCCGCCACGTGACGCTCCCGCCGCGTGCGCCCTTCCCGCCCGGCTCGCCCGGCAGCCACAGGTACCGCCCGCCGAAGGCGTTGTCATCCTCGCCCGCCACCATCGGCTCCTCGACATACCCCCACTCGGCCTCCCAGTACGTGCCCTCCGCGGGCGAAACGACGACCTCGGGCGCCTCCGCCACCCGCACTTCGCGCGATGTGATGACCTCGAGATCCTGCAGCAGCTCCCTCCCGATGTCCTCGCCATCCAGCTCCAGCACCGCGCGGGTCGGCGCCGGCTCCAGCGTCAGAGGGCCCATGTACGGCGCGGCGGCCTCGACGATCACCGGCCCGTCCTCACCGGCCACCTCCACCCGCATCCCCTCATCGGATGCCTGGACCCCCATGGACGCGCCGGCGAAGTCGCGCTGCCAGGCCCGGAACTCCTCGTCCGTGTCCAGCCCGCTCCCGATGCGCACCCAGAACGCCGCCGCGGCGTTGCCGGCCGCTGCCTCGATCCCCCAGTAGCCGTGATGCGCCACCGTGAGCCGCATCGCCCCATGCTCGTTCCCATCGTACACGAGCGCGGCGGAGGCCAACTGGCCGTCCAGTCCCCGCGCCCACGGCACGCGGACCCCGACCGCCGCCGTCCCCTTGCGGAGCACGACGGCCTCGCCCGGCTCGAGCTCCCGGACCAGCGGCGTCGCGTCCCCGATGTCCATCGCCTCGTCACCGGCCCACACACCGTCCACGTCCCTCGGCATCACCAAGTGCGACTCCAGCGTCGCCGGATTCTCCGGGAAGTCGTTGTCTCGATACACGACCAGGCCGAGCGCATCCACCCTCCGCTGCGCCGCCGTGAAGAACGGCCGCAGATGCAGCGTCTTCTGATGCGGCCCCGCGGGTATCTTCTTCTTCCCATACGGATCTCGCCGCGCGTCCGGGATGAAGTAGCAGCGCCGCGCGTCGCGCTCCCCGGGCAGGTCCACGGTGAGCGGCAAGTCCATCGCCCCATAGTTCGCCGCCGAGCTGCTGAGCGTGACGTCCTCCGTTACGTAGTGCGTCCGCGAGTTGCTGATCCCGATCCCCCAGCTCTGCCGCACCAGCCGCGGGTAGCGGGTGAGGTTCAGCTCCCGCAGACGCGCCGGCACGCTCCAGCGCGCGAGCGCCGCGTACAGCGACCCACCCATCTCCGGCGGCAGCCACCCGGCCATCACCATCTGGCGGTCGAGGCTCCCGAGCCCGCGCAGGTAGTCGTAGTCCCGGCTCCGCGCCCCGCCGAGCCGCTGCGACGGCTCGAACCAGTTCGCCGCGATGTCCGACCAGAACAGCTCCAGCAGCGCCCGCGCCTGCTCTCGCCCGCTCTCGCGCTCACAGAACGCCTCGATGAGCAGCAGGCACTCCAGATCAACGCCGTAGTACGTGGGGCTGCAGTACTCGTGGATGCCGTGCTCCCAGGTGTACAGGCAGAACCGATCCAGCCGCCTATACCCCTCGTCGGCTACCTCCTG
>JASFTE010000473.1:0-4608 GCA_050114035.1 Armatimonadota bacterium
ACTGCCCGCTGCCAAAGAAGCTCTTGATCGCTGCAGTGATGGGCTTGATGCTGATGATGGACTGCGCCGTCAGCTTCTCAGGGTCCAGGCTCGTCATGCGCTCCCGCGCCACGCGCTCCATCCGCAGGAAACCCACCCGCAGCTGCGCCTGCAGCAGCTCACCGACAGCCCGGATGCGCTTGTTCTGCAGGTGGTCGATGTCATCAACGTGTCCCTCGCCATCGCTGAGCTGGATGAGGTACTTGACGATCGCCAGAACGTCCAGCTTGGTGAGCGTGTGGCGGTCCAGGTCCACGTCGAGACTCAGCTTCTTGTTGAGCTTGTGCCGGCCCACGCGCGCCAGATCGTAGCGCTTGACGTCGAAGAACAGGGCGTGGACCAGTGACTCCGACGCCTCCACGGTGGGCGGATCGCCGGGTCGCATCTTGTGGTAGATGTCCAGCAGCCCAGTCTCCGCCGAGTCGGCGGCATCGGCCTTCAAGGTGGCGGCTATCTGGGGCGGCACTTCGACCAGTCTCAGGGACGCGCGCTTCAGGGCTGCTATGCGCTCGGCCGCTCCCTCGTCTATCTGCTCGAACGCATCTACGATCGGCTCCTGGCCCGGTCGTTCCCTGATGGGCGACAGCGCGTACAGGTCAACGAGCTCCTCGGGCTTGGGGCGTTTCAGGTTCAGGGACGTGCCGAACTCCGTCAGTATCTGCTCGTTGGTGCCCACACGGGGCACATCAGCCCCCGCCCCCTGGTCGAAGTAGTCCAGCGAGCGCAGCAGCGTCGTGACCGGGAACTTCCGCGTCTGGCCTATCTTCACGGAGACGACGCCGGCCGCGTCAGTGTCGAATTCGACCCACGCCCCCTCGCTCGGGATCACCTGTGCCGAGTACAGGATCCTGCCGCTGAAGTCGATCGTGTCCTTGAAGTACACCCCGGGCGAGCGGGCCAGCTGGCTGATGACAACGCGCTCGGCGCCGTTTATCAGGAACGTGCCCCTGTCCGTCATCAGGGGCAGCTCGCCCATGTACACCTCCGATTCCTTGACCTCGCCTGTCTCCTTGTGCACCAGGCGCACCTTCGACCGCACGGGTGCCTGATACGTCAGGTCGCGCTCCCGACACTCCTCAAGTGACTCGAGTGCCCCGTCAATCGTGTAGCCAAGGAACTCCAGCGACAGCGTGCCGGTATAGTCCTCGATTGGTGAGAAGTTGTTGAAGAGCTGCGCTAACCCCTCGTCCCTGAACCAGTTGTACGAGTCGAGCTGGATGTCGATCAGGTTGGGAATCGCGAGGGCGTCGTCGCTGCTCATCAGGCCAGTCGATGTGGCTGGTCCCATCGCCGTCTCTGCCATCAGTGTGTGACCTCCACTGTGTCTGGCTGAGTCAAATGCACGACCCACGGACGCTGTTCCCTGGGGTCGCCGTGGCTTGCGTGACTTCTGACCGCATCAGCCTCGACATGCAGGTGAGGATGTGCCCCATCCTCCCGGTCGCCGCGGGCCACCATATCGGAAGCGGCCAACGGGCGCCAGTGCTGCGTATCTGGCTGCTGCCAACTACACATCAATGTATCCTGCGACTCGTTGGCCTGCTTGGATAGCCAGTTCCTTGTGGGGCTGGGTTGAGCGACGGCATCGCGGTGGCCGCCGCGGAGGCGTGTACGCACGCTCTGCCAAGAGCCAGTCCGTGCACAAAATTCCAATTTAGCATCTCAGGGCCAATCCGTCAATACCCCAATGTACACTTTCTTCGCGTCGCACCCACCGCAACCCGGCGCTATGCCGGCGGGTATGTGAGATGGGATACAGTGTGGGGAGATGGGGATTCTGCAGAGGGGGGCGTTACGGCTCGACCCCGCCGAGCCCCACGGCGTTTCCGCCATTGGCCTTGGCGCGGTACAGCGCCTTGTCGGCTTCCTGTACCAGCTCTGCGGCCGGCTTCTTGCCACGACTGGCGGCCACCCCCAGGGTCATGGTCGCGCGAGCTGCTGGCCCGCCCCCGGGCACCGAGAACTCCCGCGACGCCACGTTGGCCCGGACGCGCTCTGCCGCCATTCGGGCCCTTTCCAGAGACGTCTCCGGCAGTATGAGCGCGAACTCGTCGCCGGCATAGCGGGCAACAACATCCGCCGCGCGCACCGTGGCCGTGAGGATCTCAGCAACACCTTTGAGTACCGCATCGCCGGCCATGTGCCCGTGCGTGTCGTTGATGCTCTTGAGGTTGTCCAGGTCCGCGATGACGAACGACAGGGCCCGATCGTAGCGCTTCGAGCGCTCTGCCTCGGCCTCGAGCCGCCGCCACAGTTCCCCGTGATCCACGAGCCCCGTGAGGCTGTCCGTGACCGCCGCGCGCTTGGCCGCGTCGTACAGGGCGGCGTTGTCCAGCGCGCCGCCGATCTGGCCGCCGATCACGCCCAGCAACCGTATCTCCGATTCCGAGAACTCCCGGCTTCGCCGGTGGCCCAAGAGCAAGACCCCCCGGAGCTCCTGCCTGCCTCGAAGCGGGACAATGACGACGAGGCCCGGGCGCTTGCCGATCGTGCTCCCGATGGCATCCCCAAGTGGCCCCGGATCGCCCCGGACGAAGACCACCTCTCTCGTGCGATCGGCTGCCGCGATGAGGGCGTGGTCAGGCTCCAGCCGGCTCGCGCCCGGCGGAAGCTGCTCCGCGAGTCCCTGGTGATGCCGCAGCTCAAACCGTCGGCTCTCAGGCTCCCTGAGGTACACACAGGCATAGTCCGCCTCGAGAATCCGGACCGCCTCTTGTGCCGCCGCCCGCGCGGTATCCGCCAGGTCCAGTGAGCGGTTGACGGCTTGCGCAATCGAGGTGATGGCCGCCAGGTACTCGTTCCGGCGATGCAGCGACTCCTCCGCCTGTTTCCGGCGTCGGATGTCTCGCGCCACGATCAAGTGCCCGCTCACGTCCCCGTCCTCGTACAGCGCAATGGCGTTCGCCTCCACGGGCAGCGGCTCGTCGTTCCCCTTCACCTGGAGCGACAGCTCCACGGTCCCGGCCCGGTGCTCCCGCAGCAGCGGCGTCAGCCGATCCACGGCCGTCGCTGTCACCAGCACCGACAGATGCTGGGCCGTGAGATCGGAGGCTGTGAATCCCGTCAGGTGCGTGAGCACGGGGTTGACGAACGTGAAGCGACCGTCGGTGTCCACTGAGAGGATGATGTCGTTGGCGCTCTCGATGAGCTGTCGGTAGTCGGCTCGTGGCGGAGCGGTCCCGGCGTCAACGGGTTGGGCCGCGAGGCACTCCTCGTACATCCATCCCGTCGCATCGTGCAGCAGGGGGCTGATGGTGAGCACCGCCGTCGCCAGCTCGTCGGGAGCCCCCCGGCAGCTCTCGACGGCGGCCCCCAGAAGGGCCTCGCGAAGCGCCCCGTACACCTCAGCGATCTCGGCGCTCGTCAGCCCGGCCTCGTGCGCCTTGCGCACCAGCGAGCGATGCGCGCTCGCCGCCTCCGCCGGATGGTCGAGCAGTCCCAGAAGCCGCTCCAGCCACGCCGGCGAGGCGCCCAGGGCAAGGTCGGCAATCAGCCGCACGCGGCCGGAGCCCAGCCGCGTCGCCCAGCTTGCCAGGATGTCAGCGCTCCTGCTGCGAACGAAGTTGGCTACGTCGAACGGCGCTGCCATCATAGCCCCCGAGGGCCTCGGACGGTGTCACGAGGCGTGTCAAATGCCATTATGCCACACTGCTCGGCGATTCCCTGCAGAACCTGCTACTCGAATCATCTGGAGGACTCGGATTGAGGGTCAGCGCCGCGTGCCGCCAGAATCGCGTCGCACACCTCCCGCACGGCGCCGCGGCCGCCCGGGTGCTCCGTGAGCACGTCGGCGGCGGCCTTGAGGCTCTCGGCCGCGTCTCCCACGGCGACCTTCAGGCCCACCTCCCCGAACGCCGCCAGATCCGTCTCATCGTCCCCCACGAAAGCCACCTCCTCGGCCGAGACGCCCAGCTCCCCCATGAGTTCCGTAGCTGCCCCTGCCTTGTCCTCGACGCCCTGCAACACCAGCTCGATCCCCAGACGTGCCGCCCGGGCCGTTGTGATCGGCGTGTCGTCGCCGGTGATCAGGGCGACCTGGATGCCGGCCTCCTGCGCGCGGACGATCCCGAGCCCGTCCCGTACGTCGAAGCGCTTCATCTCCAGGCCCTCGGGCCCGTAGTACAGGCCCCGGTCCGTCAGAACGCCGTCCACGTCCATCATGAGGACCTTGATCTGCGCCAGCTTCTGCTCCAGCGACATCGTCGCGCACCCACTCTTGCAGCGCTCTGAGCGGCGTTTCTGGGCGTCAGACGCCAGTTTAGCACGCGGGACCATCCGAGGCAAGGTGTAGTATGATGACACTATCTCTGGCCTCGAACGTGGATTGGGATGCAGGCGATGGAGGGGAAAAGCACAGGCCAGCGCGGGGAGCTTGCGGCCGGAGGACTTCGAGAGTCCTCACGGCCTCGCGACGGGGTCACTTCGCTCGGACACGGGTCGGGCACGCGCCCCACGCTGGCCGGTCGCTGACGCGACCTGTGCTTATGTGTATCATGTACCAGTGCCGGGTCACGGCCGTATGAAGCCGGTGTAAAAGGTGCATTTACCAGGGAGATTGCGATGCCCGGC